>JAXHVO010000062.1 GCA_034189135.1 Thermodesulfobacteriota bacterium
ATAACTGTTTTTGAACAAAGGCTTATTTCACAGGCCATTACGCCAATTGATTACAAAAATAAAATTACTAGTGGCCATATCCAGCTGAATTTATTCGATTCTTAACCGGACACTAATGATATTTGATCGTTATATATGGAAACAGGTCCCCGATTTATTTCAAATAACTTCACCCGTCTTTTTTTTCTGTTTTTCATCGTGTTGCTTATCGGTTATGGAAATACGTTCCATGCTTCCTGGCATCTTGATGATAAACCCAATATCCTAAACAACTCTCGTATCCAGATAACTGAAATATCGTTAGATCAGCTCTGGCAAAGCATGAATGCCATGCCCGGAACAGGGGGCTTCTACCGTCCTGTTGCATGTGCAACATTTGCATTGAACTGGTTTGTAGGAAAAAAAGATGTCTTTGGGTACCATATGGTCAATTTCGCTATACATTTAGGAACTACCTGGTTTCTCTTTCTCACTATCATTGCTCTTTTTTCAACTCCTCGGCTCACAGATCAATATCCAAGTCATCAAATCGTATTTATCGCCAGCCTTTCATCATTACTTTGGGCACTGAATCCTGTTCAGACTCAGGCTGTCACCTATATTGTACAGCGCATGGCATCCCTGGCAGGGATGTTCTCTGTCCTGGCCATCTTATTTTATCTTAGAGCAAGACTAAATAAGTCGCTTAGATACCGGTTTTTGTTCTTTTTTGCCTCGGCGATTTTCTATCTGTTAGGACTGCTCTCAAAAGAAAATGTTGTAATTTTGCCTTTGTCCATACCTGTAGTGGAATTTCTCTTCTTCCATGACCACAGCAAACCGGTGCCGTTAAAGAAAACCCTTGCCTATGTCGGACTCATTATATGTTTTTGCCTTACTGTCATATATTTAATGAAGCCCAATGCAACCGATTTTATTCTAAACTACTACGTGAACCGGCCATTTACACTCAAAGAAAGAATCCTTACCGAACCACGCATTGTGCTGTTTTACCTTAGCCAAATTTTTTTCCCGGCGCCCAGTCGATTGTCCGTTGAGCATGATATCACCCTTTCTTCCACCCTTATATCTCCATGGACAACCATCCCAGCTATCGTTGCTCACATATTTCTGCTATTTATTTCAATTAAGCTTTGGCGTAAACAGCCGCTGGTTTCTCTTTCCATTCTTTTTTTCTATCTGAATCATATGATAGAATCTACAATCGTTCCCCTGGAACTTCTTTTTGAACATCGAAATTATTTACCGTCGGTCTTTCTCTTCCTTCCTATTGCTCAGGTGCTGAATGCAGTGATTGTGAAAATTGGTAAACGGAAAAGCCTTATTGCACTTGCAACCGTATTGATTTCATTAGTATTGGGAATTGAGACATACGCAACGCATACACGGAACAAGGTCTGGCGAACTGAAAAATCATTGTGGTTGGATGCCTTGGCAAAAGCACCAGGATCTGCACGCCCCAGGGCAACACTGGCGATCATGCTGGCCTGGGGAGAGAATCCTTCACCGTTTAAATATCGTAAGGCTCTGGAACTGACCAAGCAAACATTGTCCCTGCGAATGAATAGAAATTATGAGGCGGAACAGCTTGGTAATATTGCAAGTATTTATGATAAATTAGGTCAAAACGAAAAAGCACTGGAATACTATGACAAAGCACTGAAAATTGACCCGAACCACTCGAAAAACAGGTTCAATCTCGCCAAAACTCTTGTTCGTCACGGGGATTTTTCAAAAGCCGTTAAAGAATTGGAGGTGATCTTAAGTAAAGGTGGGTTACATGTTGACTACTATGGATTACTGGGTTATTCATATTTGTGGCTCGGTGATTCGGACAAGGCACTGCCACTTTTATGGAAAGCGCTGAAGTTGGCACCAGGTTATCCCAAGACCTTGCTATACATTGGGAACTGTATGTCTTCCCTTGGTCATTATGACCGGGCTCAATGGTTTCTTAAGCTTGCTGAAAAAAAGGGGGGACATGAGGTAATTGTTTCACTAAACTTGATCCAAAATGCACTGCTAAACAATGATTTACCTATGGCAAAAAAAACACTAAAAAGAATGCTTGAATCGTTTCCGCTTCCATTGATTTTAAAAAATCTTAAGATGTCAGAAGAAAGATATAAAAACGTGCCTATTGATCATTTCAATTTAACCATTTTTTTGGCTTCCGAAATCAAACAGTTGAATTCATTCTAGGCATAATGAGTCGGTACAATAATCTGCTTCTGCCATATAAAACTTACTGTCTGAGGGTGTTACCTGTTTTTTGGCCAGTTTTGTAGATTTACTGTGCATAATTTATTCTCATAATCAAAATCACGTAAATTTTACTTGTCTGAGTTTGTGTGCCGTTACCAGATCAATTAATTGTGATACGGTTTCACAAAATATCCATCCTGTGCGAGACAACCCCTAATAGCAAGGCGCTTGCCATTAAAACGGGCAAACAGCTGTTTGGCTCAATCAGTATCTAAAAAAAACAGCCATTTTTTATATTGATACAACAAGATCTGATGGTATAATTTTTTTCAATCATATTTGAAATGAATAGGCTATGACTGCTTATCATACTCATAATAAAAGTTTTTATAAAAAACGCACGGACATTCTGATTTGTTTTTTTCTTGTTTTAATAACATTTTGCGTCTACTCACAATTAAAAGATCATTCATTTATTACATATGATGACGATTTGTATGTTACAAAGAATTTCCATGTTCAAAACGGTTTGACAGGAGAAAGCATAGCTTGGGCGTTTAGTTTTAACGATGTTTTTTACTGGCATCCACTAACATGGCTTTCTCACATGCTGGATTGCCAGTTATACGGACTAAATGCCGGTATGCACCATTTGACAAATCTGATTCTTCATATCATAAACTGCCTGTTATTGTTTTTTGTTTTTAAACAGGTGACAGGTGCCATCTGGCGTAGCGCATTCGTAGCAGCATTATTTGCATTACATCCCATTAATGTTGAATCAGTTGCATGGGTTGCCGAGAGGAAGAATGTTTTAAGCACATTTTTTTGGTTGCTCACCATGCTGGCTTACGTGTATTATGTTAGACGCCCTTCTATTTATAGATATCTGCTAGTATTTGTTTTCTTTATTTTAGGCCTCCTATCCAAACCAATGCTTGCAACGCTACCTTTTGTGCTTCTTTTAATCGATTACTGGCCCCTTGAACGTGTAAAATTTGGAAAAATATGTTTTAATAAGGATGGAAAGATTGGCAAGTTTATATTTTCAGTCCAAAAAGAAAGTCCTCCTTCTTCTTTAGTACTTGAGAAAATTCCGCTTATTTTTCTTTCATCTGTTTCGATTTTAGTGACTTCTGTATCGGTTCACCGTTTTGGTATTATATTGTCCATAGATTCTAAAACTATGGTTCTTCGTATCGAAAATGCACTGGTTTCTTACATTAAGTACATTAAAAATGCATTCTGGCCAAATGATTTAACGTTTATCTATCCATATCCTGACATGATACCTGTGTGGCAGAGTGTAGGCGCAGGTTTGCTACTTTTTTTAATAACTGCTGTATCGGTTTGGAAAATAAAGACGAAACCTTATTTTTTTGTGGGTTGGCTCTGGTATTTTGTAAGCTTGATACCGGTTATTGGTCTGGTTCAGGCGGGTTTTTGGCCAGCTATGGCTGACCGCTGGGCATATATTCCTACTATCGGAATATTCATTATTTTGGTCTGGAGTGTGGTTGATCTAATAAAAGAATGGCATTATAAAGAAATTGTGTTAGTTGCAGCAGCAGGATTGGCCCTGTTATGTTTAATGATAACTTCATCGCAACAAATTCAATATTGGAAGAATAGTGTGACAATTTATAAGCAGGCCATTGATGCAACTGAAAGAAACTATCTTGCCCACAACAACTTGGGGAATGTTTATTATAGAGAAGGAAAGACAGCTAAAGCCGTCTATCACTATAATGAGGCCTTGCGGATAAATCCCGGTTATCCGTTTGCACATAATAATCTAGGAGCAGCTATGATTCGTGATGGAAAAATTGAAAGAGCTATATTTCATTTCCAGGAAGCCTTAAGAATTAAGCCTGATTATATTGAAGCGAATAACAACCTTAGAAAAACTCTGAAGTATAAAAATAATAAGTTAAAAAACCAATGAGTAAATTTATCTATCAGAATCTGCAGTCTTTTAAATTAAAAAGATAAACATAAATAATTTTGACAGTCTTGCAAGAATCGAAGCACTGTCTTTTTTATCATTCCGCCAAAAGCCGGATTCTTATAAATTTAAAAATTACTAAGCGCATGGACACCGGCTTTTGCTGGAGTGACGGTTTTGTGTGAATTCATCAATTTTAGCTGGATGTAAAAATGATAGAAGAGAAATACATAGATCAAACCGAACAAAACTATCGTAACAAGAGAATCAGCCATTGGAATCGAGTATCACCGAATAAGGAAAATAATAGACGTGCCGATGCTTATTACCATGAACTACTCATGCATTATTGCAAATTCCTGATCCCCCAAGGATCGAGGATACTGGAACTCGGATGTGGCCATGGAGATCTAATTGCTTCTACAAACCCTTCTATGGGCGTTGGGGTTGATTTTGCTGGTGATATGATAAGTTACGCTTCGGTAAAACATCCAAATTTATATTTCGTTCGGGCAGATGGACATGAAATAGTATTTAAAGAAAAATTCGATTTTATAATTCTTTCTGATCTTGTAAATGATTTATGGGATGTCCAGGCGCTATTAGAGAACCTTAAAAGAATTTGCCATTCAAGAACACGCTTGGTTATAAATTTTTATAACAATCTATGGCGCATACCCTTATCAATAGTAAAGTTATTAGGTTTGGGCGCCGACTTTATGGAGCAAAACTGGTTTTCACCTAACGATGTGTTTAACATGCTGGAATTGACAGACTTTGAAGTCGTTAAATATAGTTCTCACATTCTATCTCCTTTGCCGGTTCCAATACTGTCAAAGTTGGCCAATAAATATTTAGTGAATATAATACCGTTTAACTGGCTAGCTCTAACTAATTTCGTAATCGCAAGGCCAGTTGAAATCGAAAAGCAGAATCGAAAAAAAAAGAAAGCTTCTGTTTCCATAATAATTCCAGCAAGGAACGAAGCTGGAAATATTAAAAATATTGTTAGGCGGGTACCTTCATTTGGAAAAGATACAGAACTTGTGTTTGTTGAGGGGAATTCAACAGATAATACTTATATAGTTATACAAAATGTAATTAAGCAATTTTCTGAGAAAAATTGCAAACTTTTAAGGCAAAAAGGAGAGGGGAAAGGCGATGCTGTCAGGCTTGGTTTTGAAAAGGCCAAAGGAGATATCTTGATGATTCTTGATGCGGATATGACTGTTCCACCTGAAGACTTGAACCGTTTTTATGAGGCGCTTGTTTCAGGAAAAGGGGAATTTATAAATGGAGTTCGTCTTGTTTATCCTCTGCAAGATCAATCAATGCGTTTTTTAAATATCGTTGGGAACAAGTTCTTTAGCCTCGCTTTTTCATGGTTGCTTGGACAACCTGTAAAAGATACTCTCTGTGGAACCAAGGTTTTATGGAGGCAGGATTATAGATCGATAGAAAGTAATCGCGACTATTTCGGAAATTTCGACCCTTTTGGTGATTTCGATCTGCTTTTTGGGGCGTCAAAGCTTAATTTAAAAATTGTCGAGATGCCGATTCGTTATAGATCTCGCACTTATGGCGAAACAAATATCGATCGATGGCGGCATGGATGGTTGTTACTAAAAATGGTAGTATTTGCTGCAAAACGCTTGAAATTTATCTGACTACCTGATCGAAAATTATAAGATATCGATATGATATACCGATTTCATGCTACATTTCTACATCGAATACCACTGACACGAGTAAAATTGTTTGTTGCGAAAATATTGTATCGCGTTCTTAAAGTATTTTTTTTAGCTGACAAACAGCTTATTCAGCGCAAAGGAATTTCCTATGAAGTCGATTTGACGGAAGGCATAGACTTGTCTTTATTTTTATTTGGAAGCTATCAGAGTAACATTTTAAAAAATAAATACTTATCCTTGCCTTCCAACGCTGTTGTTTTCGATATCGGGGCAAATATTGGAAGCATGACTTTATCACTTGCACATATTGTTACTAATGGCCTTATATACGCGTTTGAACCCACAGATTATGCTTTTAATAAGTTAATGCGAAATATTAATCTTAATCCAGAACTTGCAAGTCGAATTACCCCTTTTCAATTATTTCTATCTGACAAATCACAGAAAAATCATAAAATTAAAGCATACTCGAGCTGGAAGATTAAAGGAACAACCTCGAACACACATCCTGTTCATGGAGGCAATATCAAGCCGGCTGAGTCAATTCAAGCAATTACGGTAGATGATTTTTGTGCTAAGAATAGAATTAATAGGCTGGATTTAATAAAAATCGACACGGATGGGCATGAAATTCAAGTTCTGGCAGGTGCCAGTAAAACAATTAGGAAATACAAACCATATGTCATATTTGAAATAGGGCAATATATTATTGAAGAATACAATATTTCATTTGAACAGTATTTTAATTATTTTCCATCCCTTGTTTATACGTTGTATAACAGTAAAAATGGAAAAAAAATATCACTTCAAAATTTTCATGTGCAGATACCTGAACGTTACACGACAGACATTATCGCTGTTCCTTTAAAACGAATTACACCGTCTGAAACAATTTAAATTAAAGAATGCCCATTAAATTGATAAAATTATTCATCAAACATCCGCTTGTTCAAAATTTGGATATAGATTCCCCTGAAGCTGCTGTAATACATTCAAATATTATCAAAGAAAAAGGATTTTTAAGAAAAATTTATGAGAAATGGTATGATTCAATCTCGAAATCTCTGCCTTCAAATATAACCGGACCTGTTCTTGAAATTGGTTCCGGGGGCGGTTTTCTTAAGGAATTTATTCCAGGTTTATTATCTTCAGAGATGTTTCTGATTCCAGGTATAGAAGTTGCGCTTGATGGAGAGAAACTTCCATTTAAAAATGCCTCTTTGGGTGGGATTGTGATGATTGATGTTTTTCATCATATTCCTTGTGTAAAATCATTTCTTACCGAAGCCACTCGTTGCGTAATGTCCGGCGGAGTTATAGTCATGATTGAACCATGGTACACCCCGTGGTCACGATTTGTTTATAACTATTTACATCATGAAACATTTGATTCAAATTCAAAAGATTGGGATTTCCAAAAAGGTGGACCATTATCCCGGTCAAACTCGGCTTTACCTTGGATAGTTTTTAAACGTGATCAGGAAAAGTTTAAACGAAAATTTCCTGAATGGGAAATACAGGAAATAGAGTTGCACTCGCCATTTAGTTATCTCTTGTCCGGCGGTGTGTCAATTCGAAGTTTAGTGCCTGGCTGCTTATTCGAAATTTGTCAACGAATTGAAGACCTGCTTCAGCCTTGGAAGCAAAAGTTAGCAATGTTTGCTAAAATTGTTCTTATCCAAAAAAAGAATAATAGAATTTAAAAAAATCTGCAAAAAATTTCTGTTTGAATTAAAAACAAAACCGAATCATGGACATTCAATTGGAAAATAATAAATATTCTTATTTTGGTATTCACCTTGAGGTATTGCTTAGCCTGTTTCTTGTGATTGCTACAATAGCTGTATATTGGCAAATCACCGGGCATGATTTCATTAACTTTGACGATGATATATATGTTTTTAATAACTTAGCTGTCAGGGCTGGATTGACTTATGAAAGCATCAAATGGGCTTTTACCTTCACAGACATTGCTTATTGGCATCCATTAACCTGGATTTCCCATATGCTGGACTGCCAATTATTCGGGTTAAATCCCGGCATGCATCATATGACCAATTTGATTTTTCACATTTTTAATAGTCTGCTATTATTTTTTATCTTCAAGCAAATGACCGGTGCATTGTGGCAAAGTGCCTGTGTTGCAGCGCTTTTTGCATTGCATCCCATTAATGTGGAATCAGTTGCGTGGATAGCGGAAAGAAAAAATGTTTTAAGTACCTTTTTCTGGATGTTGACCATGTTAGCATATGTCCATTATTCAAGGCTGCAGGGGATATGGAGATATTTGCTGACATTCTTTATGTTTTTACTTGGCCTTATGTGTAAGCCGATACTTGTAACCTTACCATTTGTACTCCTTTTGCTCGACTATTGGCCACTTGGGCGTCTACGATTAAAAATTGATATGATTGATAGTAATAGTGTAAAGGCTGAATCAAAAAAGTATGGTTTTAAAGAATTCCCATTTTTTATATTGGTTTTAGAAAAAGTCCCCTTTTTTATTCTTTCAGCAGTTTCGATTTATATGTCTGTCTTATCAGTTAAACAACATGGGATCATAGCGTCTACCGATTTAACACCGATCACGCTTCGCATTGCTAATGCGTTGGTTTCATATCTGGTTTATTTAGGAAAGATGCTCTTACCGCTAAATCTGGCTGTTTTTTACCCCTATCCTTATCAGATACCAATTTTTTTATCTGCGGGAGCTGGATTGGCACTACTGAGCATATCTTTTCTGGTTATTTGGGCTTTTAGGAAGAAACCATATATGGGAACCGGATGGTTTTGGTATATTGGGGTCCTATTACCCAACACTGGATTAATTCAAGCAGGCCTTTGGCCGGCCATGGCGGATCGATGGACATACTTACCGTTTATAGGAATCTTCATTATTATCGTGTGGGGTGTTGCAGATCTTAAAGTGAGGTGGGACTTAAAAAAATCACATATTATAACAGCAGCGATAGCAATTTTTTTAATTCTTATGGTCAGATCCTATTCACAGGGGCGATACTGGGCCAACAGTATTACACTATTTGAACATAATCTTATTACGACTTCCAATAACTATGTTGCACATAATAATCTTGGTCTTGCTCTAAAAGAAAAAGGGATGATTAATGAAGCAGCAGAACACTATTTAAAGGCAATACAAATTAATTCTAAATTTGAGTTGGCTTATCTAAACCTAGGAGTTATTTTTGCTGGCGTTGGAGATCATGAAAAAGCGGTTGGTTTTTATAAAGAAGCGTTACGCATAAAACCAGATTTTATTGCAGCCCATATCAATATGGGTAATACCCACTTAAGACAAGGGCGCATAGATGATGCTATTGGTAATTATTCTGAAGCACTACGTTTTAAACCAGATTCTGAAGAAGCTTACAACGGTTTGGGTGCTGCGATGGTTCGGATTGGTAAGCTTACAAAAGCCATTGATTATTTTAAAAAGGCATTGTTACTAAAACCTAACCATGAAGGTGCCAAAAGGAATCTTAAAAATACATTAGCAACCTTAGAGAGAAACAAATAAAAATTTGGAATAATAAAGAAATAAGGATTGACGATATTGTAAAAAGGTAAAATGTTGTCGATAAAAAAGGATTGTTTGAAAATACCTGACAATCCAGAGTGTTGAGCCGCCATGAGAAAGAAAAAGGAAATAATTCCACTTCCATTCCCGGTTTATTTTTGGACAGTAGCAGCACTTGCCATGGCAGGTGTTTTAGATTCTATTTACCTGTCTATATCCCACTATAGGGTTTATACTGATATAGCTTACGAGAGCTTCTGTGCTATTTCCAGGTCAATTAATTGCGATACGGTTTCACAGAGTCCATATTCAATATTTATCGGGATACCGGTTCCGATCTGGGGGGTCATTGGATATTCATTTTTTATGCTCTTTATACCTTTTGCCTGGAGCAAAGAAGCTCAAAAACAAATAATTTGGTCCATTCTTCTTTTTATATCATTAGCATTTAGTATTTACAGCGTAATTCTTGCTTATATTTCCACATTTTATATTCATAGCTATTGCATGATGTGCATTGCCAGTTTTGGAATCAATTTTCTACTTTTGTATTTTACTTGGCTTGTTAAAAAGAGATTCGGTAAGTCAGGCATAATAGAAGGACTAATGATAGATATAGGTTTTTTGTGGAATAAGAAGAAAAAGACAATACCCATTTTTCTTTCAATTTTCTGTATTGTATTTTTTTTATTAATGTTTTTTCCTCCTTATTGGGATTTTTCTCCGCCGGTTCTGTCCAAAAATATTCCTAACGGGATTACTGACGATGGGTACCCCTGGATAGGTGCAGAAAATCCGGAACTTGAAATAACAGAATTTACGGATTACCAGTGTTTCCAATGCAAAAAAATGCACTTTTATCTTCGAAAGCTTGTGGAAAAAAACCCTGATAAAATCAGGCTGATTCATCGTCACTTTCCCATGGACCATAAATACAATCCAATTGTCAATGAGCCGTTTCATGTGGGATCAGGTAAAATGGCGTTTTTGGCAGAATATGCGCAAGCCAAGGAAAAGTTCTGGGAGATGAATGACCTGCTTTTTAACCTGGCCGGGACGACAAATGTTCTCAATACTAAAAAACTGGCGGGGAAAGTAGGGCTGGATTACAGAGAGCTTTTATATTCAACAAGAAACCGGGCAATCAGATATAGAGTAAAGCACGATATAGCTGTTGGGATCAACCTGGGAATTAATGGTACACCAGGGTACGTGATAGATGGAAAAGTATATTTAGGGCAGATACCGCTGGAGGTATTTAGCATAGTTTTAGATTGATTGGATTAAGAAATAATATTTCTTACAAAGACAAAAAGGCGTAAAGGAAAGTAAATATAACAAATTAAAAAACATGAGCAATCTGTATTAATCCATGTTACCTTTTGAATAGGTTAAAATGCTATCATTTTCAAAATATTTTAAAATATTGCTCATCGGACTTTTAATCTCCCTTAGCATCTCTATTATTATCCTTTCCTATGTTCCACCAGTAAGCAGGGATGCCCTGACTCATCACCTTGCAGTTCCCAAGCTTTATCTGAAACATGGGGGTATCTATGAAGTTCCAGAATTAGAATTTTCTTATTACCCTATGAACCTTGATCTTTTGTATTTAATTCCACTCTCTTTTGGAAATGATATTATTCCAAAGTTCATTCATTTTTCATTTGCTCTGATGACTGCGTGGCTAATCTTTAATTATATGAAAAAGAGGATTGATACCTGTCATGCACTTTTCGGCGTAATTTTATTTCTTTCTCTTCCTTTAATAATAAAGCTTTCAATTACAGTTTACGTTGATCATGGGTTAATTTTCTTTTCAACGGCTTCTATTATTTGCCTGTTGAAATGGATTGAAAAAGACTTCAGTGTTAAGTATTTGATATATTCTGCAATTTGGTGCGGACTTGCTCTTGGAACAAAATACAACGGCTTAATCGTATTTTTTTTACTCACTCTTTTTGTACCTTTTTTATATCTTCGGTGTACTCATGATAAAACATCAAGACAGTTAAAAGCTATTGGTTATGGGGCTACTTTTTTATTTATCTCACTTCTAATCTTTTCACCCTGGATGATAAGGAATACTATTTGGACTGGGAATCCAATATATCCGCTTTATGATAACTTGATTTATCAGGACGAAGAATCTTTAAATGAAAGAGATGGTTCATGTTCAACGAATAGCACAAAAAGTACTTCTATAACTTATCGGAAAAAGCCCAACGAACGATTGGGGCCATTCGGAATAAGAAGATTAGTTTATGACGAAAAATGGTGGGAAACGGCAGCAATCCCTGCCAGGATATTCTTTCAAGGCAAAGATAATCACCCGAAATATTTTGATGGGAGATTGAATCCTTATTTATTTATATTGCCGTTTTTTGCATTTATAAAAATTAGATGGCAATTTAACAAGTTTAAAACTGAAAAGAAAATACTTCTTACATTTGCGCTATTGTTTTTATTATATACTTTTATGAAAACAGATATGAGGATAAGGTATATTTCTCCTATACTTCCGTCTTTAGTCATACTATCCGTGTTCGGTCTAAATGAAATAGTCGCTTTTATAAATGATAAATACCCAGGAACTACCGGAAAGAAAATAAAAGGGATTTTTTTTGCTTTTATGGCTTTCCTGCTGAGCTTAAATATTGCTTATATTATTAGTCAATTCAGAATTGTTGAACCGATAAGTTATATAAGTGGAAGAGTGGAGAGAAATAAATACATTGAAAAGTATCGCCCGGAATATGCGACTATTAACTATGCAAACTTAAACTTACCGGTTAATGCAAAAATATTATGTTTGTTCCTAGGGCATCGTGGCTATTATTTCGATAGGAAAATTGCTTTTAGTTTCGATTTGGTTTCAAAAGAAATATTACGAGAGCATTCGTCAGAGAAGATATTGATTGAACTTGAAGGTAAAGGTATAACCCACGTTCTTGCCAGGTATGATCTTTTCAGTAAATGGTTGCAGGACAGTTATAGCGACAAAGAAAAGGAAGTCGTCAAAATATTTTTTAAAACTTACACCAGTCTGATTTTTTCTAAAAATGGACATGGGCTATATCAATTGAAAAAACAAATGGTTGAAGATGGTTAATTTGCTTGACAGCATATGGTAGCTTGTTTAGAATGTTGCTACGTTATTGAATAACCGTTTAATGTTATTTTTATATGGCAGGATCAACTGGGTGAATACTGTTTAATGGAATCGATGAAAATGTATAAAGGCAAATCAATTTGTGTAGTAGTCCCGGCTTATAACGAGGCAAAACAGATAAGTAAGGTGATCGAAACCATGCCGGATTATGTTGATCGAATTGTGATTATCGATGATGTCAGCATAGATGAAACAGTGATGATAGTGAAGCGATGTCAGCAGGATAATGATAGGATCGTGCTGCTTGAACACAAAGCAAACCAAGGCGTGGGAGGAGCTATTGCATCTGGTTATAAATGGGCAAGAGATAATGAATTTGACGTTACTGTTGTTATGGCAGGAGACGGACAAATGGATCCTGACGATCTCGGGAAAATAATAGAACCGGTATCATCTGAAAATGTTGATTATTCAAAAGGAAACCGTTTGTTCTATGGAGATGCATGGAATATGATACCGCATTACCGTTATATGGGAAATTCTTTCCTTTCATTAATGACGAAAATTGCATCAGGATATTGGCATATTGCAGATTCCCAAAGCGGTTATACAGCCATTTCACTGACTGCTTTAAACCGTATAGACCTCGATGAAATATATAAAGATTACGGGATGCCGAACGATCTTTTGATTAAATTGAACCAGTTTGATTTTAAAGTTCGAGATGTGCATATAAAACCTGTTTATAATATTGGAGAGCAATCTGGGATAAGATTAATGAAAGTAATTCCAAAAATATCATGGCTCCTTTGGAAAGGATTTTGCAGACGTTTATTTTTCAAATATGTCATTAAAGATTTTCATCCCTTAATCTTTTTTTATGCCCTCTCTTTTCTACTTCTGAGTATCAGTATTCCCCTGATCATAAGACTTTTTTATATATGGATAATGCGAGGTGATATTCCAGATATCAATGCAATGGCTCTTGTCTTTACGCTTGTCAGCGGATTGCAGACTTTATTTTTTGGTATGTGGTTTGATATGGAATACAATAAGAATTTAAAGTGATATAATCGGTGTTTGTAAAATCAATGTTTGATATGCCAACTTATTGAACTGGTGATGTAAATATTGAATAGTAAAAGAGCTAAGAACTGCTAATATGAGCAAAAATGACTTTACCTTGAGTGTTTACCAAAATCTGCTTGAGGAAATTAGACGTTCGGGTTTTGAAGTTATTACAATCAAAGAATATTTTGTTAAGAAGGATAACGAGGAATCATTTATTATTTTACGGCATGACGTTGACCGATGTCCTGAAAATGCTCTGAAAATGGCTGAGCTTGAATCAGCGCTTGGCATGTATGCGACCTATTATTTTCGATTTAAGAAAAAGGCTTTTGTTCCACATATAATTAAACAAATAAAGGACCTTGGACATGAGATTGGATATCACTATGAAGTTATGGATAAGGCGAGAGGAAATATTTTTCAGGCTGAGCAAATATTTAATTCTGAATTAACAAGTTTAAGAAAACTGGCTGAAGTAAATACTGTGTGTATGCACGGAAATCCGCTCACTAAATGGGATAACAGAAGTTTTTGGAAGCATTTCTCCTATTCTAAGTTTAGTCTGTTAGGTGAGGCATATCTCAGTATTACTGACCCTGATCTATATTATTCTACAGATACAGGAAGGGGATGGAATAGATTAAAATACAATATGAAAGATATTTTTTCATGTCATTCAATCAGCTACTTACCGACACTTACAACTACCTGGCAGTTGATTGATGTTATCCGGTCAAAAAAATACAAAAAAATCTATTTGCAGATTCATCCAAACAGGTGGAGTTGGAAGTGGCTGCAGTGGCATATCCAGATGGTGGAGGATATTGCTGCGAACCTGACCAAAGTCTTAATTAATTTTTATCGCAGGGCAAAATAAAATCTATGAATGTATTATTAATAAATCCGCCTTATAGTTCTGAAGAAAGATATGGTAGGGACTTGGGTAAGTTTGGCCCCCTTAATGAGCCACTTGGCTTGGCATATATTGGAGCAAACCTTGAAAGAAATGGACATAAGGTGACAATTATTGATGCACCAGCACTGGAATTCAAAGCAGAGGATATTTGCGGCCATATGGAAAAGGAGAAATATGATATGGTCGGTGTTACCATGCTGACACCTATGTATGCCAGAAGTGTTGAGGTCGCTAGAGCTGTATACAATGCATTCCCTAACATTAAAATTGTCGTTGGAGGCCCACATCCGACTATTCTGCCTGAAGAAACCCTTAATGAAAATAAAGAGATAGATTTTGTAGTTATTGGCGAAGGAGAGGTAATATTGTTAAACCTGGTCAATGCTATTGAAAAAGGTAGGAGTATAGATGATATCCCAGGTATAGCCTTTCGAAAAGAGAGTTCAGTATTTGTGAATCCGCCACCTACTATGGTTATAGACCTTGACGAACTGCCGCTTCCTGCCAGACATTTACTTCCGATGGACAAATATCATATAACAAAGAGCAGAACCAAAACCAGTCATGCATTTACAGTAAGTGTAGCCAGGGGATGTCCGTTTAACTGTGCGTTTTGTTGCAGGATATTCGGGCGTAAAGTAAGGCACCACTCTGTTAAAAGAATAATAGAAGAGATTAAAATACTGATAGATGATTATGGAGCAAAAGAAATCAACCTGGAAGCAGATACGCTAACAGTAAATAGGAAGTTTCTGTTTTCACTATGTGACGGACTTATTAGCTCAGGTCTTTCCAACAAGATATCATGGACTTGTGAGAGCCGGATAGATACGGTCGATGAGAATGTGCTAAGAAAAATGAAGGAAGCAGGTTGCTGGCAGACTAGCTATGGAGTTGAAACAGGTTCCCAGCGTTTGCTTGATATTATCCATAAGGATATAACTCTTGAACAGATAGAAAATACTTTTGCTTTCACCAAGAAAGTTGGAATTAGCATTCGTGCATTTTACATGCTTGGTATTCCAACTGAAACAAGAAAGGAGAGCTTACGAACTATTGCCTTTGCAAAAAAACTGGATGCGAGGTGGTCTCAATTTACAGTTTTTACGCCCTTCCCTGGAACAGAACTCTATGACATGGTAGTGAAAGAGGGGGGACTAAGATCAAAAAACTGGTCGAATTATAAAACCCATGGTGGATGGACCAAAGGAGACCTGGCATACGTCCCTAGAGGCCGAACAATTGAGGAAATGAAAATACTTCAGAAAAAAGCTTATCGGGCTGTGTATATTCGCCCAAAGGTTATTTTTAGGCTCTTAAAGGAAATTGATTCGATTGGCAAGTTAAAAGAATATGTCATCGGATTTTGGGTTTTGTTAAAAACGGCTTTGCCATCGCGTGGGGGAAAAAACAGTGTAGTCAAAATTAGTCGAAATGATCTGGAAAATTTTGCAAAAGGCGTTTATGTAGATTCTCCTGTATATTTTAGCGCAAACAGCCTTATTAGATATATTAACTGGAAAAAGCTTGATTTTGCCTTAACATTATTTAAATCGAAAAATAATCATGTCATTCTTGATTTTGCTTGTGGAAACGGTGTGATGTTCCCAACGTTATCGGGGCTGTTTAATTTTGTTATTGGTATTGACCTGCATACTACAGCTGCAGCTAGATTAAAAAAAAGGTTCGAGTTAAAAAATGTTTTTCCTGTAACCGCCAATGGGTTGAAACTTCCTTTTAAAGATAAATCCTTTTCCACAATTCTAACTGCGTCGACATTGGAACATTTCAAAGAATTGGATGAAGTTGTACGAGAATTAGCCCGTATTATGGAGCCAGATGGATATTTACTGTTGCTGGTTCCAACAGAAAACATGTTTTATAAAGTTGGACGTATTTTATTTGGGTATAAAAAACCTGAGGATCATTACTATTCAGCCAGTGAAATAGAGAAAGCTGTTGAGCAGCATTTTAAATCTGAAATTAAGAAGTATTTCCCAATAAATATTCTTCCTTTTATATCTGTATATCGGCTTGGCAGGTTCAGAAAGGCTGAAGACTGCTCATCTCACTGAGACATCTTAATTCTGTAGAGGAGACAATATCTTGCTTCGCAGATTAATGGATATTTTAGCCTGTCCGATATGCGCCCAACCCTTTAAATTAAAAATAATTAAGAAAAAAAACACAAATTGGCATTGCAACGATATTCCTGGTTGTAATCATTATTGTGAATTTATTTCCAGTAATATCACATCTAAAGATCAAGTGGAAACACATTCTCTTTGCAATAAATGTTACAAAGAAGAAATAATTCAGGGAGAGTTATTATGCCCCAACGGACACGTATTTCCTATTGTTGATGCGGTCCCGAGACTACATGATCTTGATATTGGTAGGTTAAGAACAAAAAAGACTTTTGATGTTGAATGGAAAGTATTTAATTACGATGAAAAGATATATGGTCATTCGCAGGAAGAGGAGCTGAAGGATTTATTCCGCCGAATGGTTGTAAATGAGCGATTTTTCAATGGCAAGACAGTTCTTGACGCTGGGTGTGGGATAGGCAGAGTTACCCAAAGTATCAGCAAATTGGCTAAAGAAGTAATTGGGATTGATTTTAGTTTAGGGGTAGATGAAGCATATATACTGAATGAAAAGAATCTAAACGTTCACATCCTTCAGGCTGATATTATGAACCTTCCATTTAGGTTGTCATATTTTGATTATATTTACAGCAAGGGAGTACTCCATTATGTTTCTGATGTCCAACAATGTCTATCCAGCCTGGCTGAAAATGTCATGCCTGGAGGGGCCTTATCTATTACAATATATCCAAAAATGAGACCACTCTTTGAAAAGGTTAATCGACTGCTGAGAAAGATTACGGTAATATTACCAATTAAAGCGGTATATGTTATGAGTTTTCTTTTAATACCTTTCATTACTCTGGCTTGGAAATTGAGCGGCACAAAAGGGCGTTATATCGGCTGGAATGAGCGTGCTCATATGATTTTTAACTGGCTTGCTTCAGAGTTTCAAAATAAAGCTTCAAATAAAGAAGTAGTCGGATGGTTTAAAAAACTTGGATTCAATGAAATAAGATTGTCAGATATACCTGTCGGAATTACAGGTATAAAAAAAGAATAAGCAGAAATGCGTCAAGAGGTGTCAGGTTTATTTTGAACTATTTTAGAGAAAAAGTTGATATTAGCTTTAAAAAGACAATAAAGAACTTAATAAAATATGTTTTTTTGGCAATTATTTTTTATTATTTTTTTTTCTATGTTTATGAAAACTGGAACAAAATTGATGAATACAAATATGAAACCGATTGGTTTTATTTAAGCATTTCACTGCTGTTGCTGTTGCTGTCCTTTTCATTGCTTCCCTTATCTCTTAGAAATATTGTTAAAATATTTAAATGCAAGATTTCCTTCA
The DNA here is from genome assembly GCA_034189135.1 of Thermodesulfobacteriota bacterium. Lineage (NCBI taxonomy): Bacteria > Pseudomonadati > Thermodesulfobacteriota > Thermodesulfobacteriota bacterium. The sequence goes on from JAXHVO010000062.1 coordinate 17,920, forward strand.
AAAAAGTATGTTTAATTTTATTCTATTCGCAATTTGCAAAATATTTGCCGGGGGGAGTCTGGGGATATGTGGGGCGAGTATATCTTTATAAAAAAGAAGGAATGAGCACAGGTGATGCATCAAAAAGCGTATTGTTGGAAACGTTATTAGTCTTAGTAAGTGGTATCTTTATTTCATTTGGTTCCTTGTTCTTTATTGATAAACTCTCTTCTCTTGAATGGTTAGACAATATATATATACGGAGTGTGGGGATATTAATATCAATTATACTGATATTATTTATGCATCCTAAAATTCTTAACAGTTTATTGGATTTAATGCCAGCTATCATAAATAAAAATAAAGTCCGGTTTAAGTATGAATTTTTATCTTTATTAAAACCGATGTTATACCTGGTTATTTTCTGGCTGGGAGTTGGTATTAGTTTCTGGTTTTTAATTAGAAGTTTTATATATATAGATTCAGTATTATTGCCGATGACCACATGCGCTTTTATCATATCATGGGTAATCGGTCTTTTCGTTTTTTTTACACCAGGTGGGATAGGGACTAGAGAAGCCGTCCTTATAGTAGTGCTTAATTTACATTTACCAGTTTATATTTCAGCCTTCATTGCATTAATGGCACGAATTTGGTGGGTATTAGGAGAATTAATCTGGCTATTTCTTTCTTATCTATTGAACAGGTTCGATAGTAAAGCATAAAAAATCAAATTGCAAAATCAATAACGCAAAACTCTTAATAGCGCAGAAAGATAATCCTTAATAGTAAATCTAATGTTAAATATTTTTCTTCTTTTACAGTAACTGTCCCAAAGCCTGTGAAACAACCTGAAAAGTTTATTAGGAGGTAAAGATACTAGTAATTTTATTAATGGTAAAAATGATGGATGATTAACAGCAAATCCAAAGAATTTGTGCAGATTTTCAATCTTTTTTTTATCTTTATTAGAAAAACAGTTGAGTCGGGATCCTTGAAAATAGCTTTCACTTAACAGATCAAAATTTCCATCGAAATACCCTTTTTCAATTGTGTATTCACCTAATTTTGTTTTTGGGTAAGGTTGAAATACGGTAGAGATTGCATTATCGACTTTGCACCTAATGTTTAATTTTAATGTTTCCATATCAGTTTCAAAAGAACCTTCAGGCAACCCTAAAATATTTTCAGCTCCGATTGGAATATTATATTTATGAACAAGATTAAAAGCATTAATTATTTCTTCTTTGGTCATATTTCTTTCAAGAAGTTCTGTTCTGATCTTATCGTTCCCTGATTCAATTGCCATATATACAGACATACAGCCTGCTTCTTTTATTAGTCTGATTTTTTCATCGGTCACCAGTTTTACCTGAAGGTTACAGACAAAGGGTAGATTAATTTCCTGTTTATATAGATTTTTAAATTCTTTAAGCCAGCTTATAGGAGGAAGGATGAATATATCATCTATAAATCTAACAATCTCAAGAGGATATCTGTTCTTTACTTCTCGTATTTCATCAATAACATTTTGAACGCTTCGCCAGCGTATTATTTTATTTCCCTTATATAAGTTTTTATAAGCCCTGTTAAAACAGTATGTGCAGTTAAAAGGACATCCACTATTGCTCATAAAGCGTTTTATTTTATTTTCACGGAGATACTTATCTTTCATGTACACCATGTCGCGGTCGGGAAAGGGTAGTTCATCAAGATCTTCAAGCAAGGGCCGAATCGGATTTTTAATAACAGCCCCGGCTTTTTTAATCCAAAGATTGTTGATGCCAGAGATGTCGGAACCTTGCTCGATGTTGTCGGCAAGTTCCAGCATGGCATACCCACCTTCTCCAATACATATTGCGTCAACATTTTCTTGATATACAGTTTCAGGGAAAAATGTTGTATGGGGACCACCGAGAATTGAGAAGGTTTTAATTTCTGTTTTGACTTGGTCATTGATTTTTAAATACTCAGCATGGCTTCCGGAAATAACAGAGTATCCGACTATATCGGGCGAATAGTTTTTTAAACAATGGAGCCAGTTTTTTTTTGAAGCTATAAAAAGAGCAATGCTATGCCCTTTGGTCCTTAGAAGGCTGGAAATGTACATTATTCCCAGTGGCTCCGCAATTTCATGGTTTTTAATTATAAAGGCTATTTTCATTTGCTGGCTTCTTTCTGATTTATCCTAAAAACAATTAGGATATAGTTTTATAAAACTATTCAGGCCTGAGAAAATTCATTAGACTGTTTAGCTGCTTTTCATTTAGTAAAAGATATGCAAGCCGTGCTTGGAGCTCATATCGAAGGAACCTCAGATAAGTCCAGTTGGACTTCCAGCTTTTTTTTGTTTCCCATTCAACAGGAGCAGGATATATTTTAAATCTATTTTTATGAAAAAGATCAGCAGCCCTTTTAATGTGGAAATCGTGGGTTACTAGAATAAGACTGTCCCAACCCTTTTTTTTGATCATTAGTGAAGTGTTATGGACATTATTATAAGTATCTTTAGATCCAGATTCAATAAGTATTCTTTGTTCAGGAATACCTAGCCTTAAAGCCTCAGCAGCCATTCTGTTTGAGCCAGGTAGTCCGGTTCCTCTTTTATCGGCACATCCCCCAGAAAATAAAATATTCGGTGATAGTTCTTTTTTCCATATTTGTATCGCTTTTTGAATACGGTGAAGTGAATATTTGTCAAGGTGGTTTCTTTCAGTAATTCCATAGCCGCTGTAAAGAACAACAATTACCGGTGAAGCCTGGATATTTTCTTCATAGATAAATGGTCTGGAAATGATCCATGGTAATTCACTAAACCCAAGAAGAAGTACAATTAATATTATGCAAAAAGAGAATGCGGAAAATAGAATTTTGGGATTTCTAATTTTCATAAAACAAATATTATCATCAGTATCCAGTTTAAATCCTAATGGATTCAGTTGATTTAATTACTTAAAAGCTTGGTTTACATATGTTTTATACAAGGGCTATCAGTTATTAAAGTGCTTTAATACTCTTTTCAGTCTGCTGATATTTAGCTCCACAGGAAGTACATTCCAGATTGTCTGATAGCCTCTCTCCACATTTACACATCCAGCCGACATGTTTTGCGGGATTACCAAATACCAGGGCGTGATTGGGAACACTTTTTGTTACGACAGAACCCGCGCCAATAAAAGAATAAGAACCAAGCGTGACACCACATATAATTGTGGCATTGGCACCGATTGTAGTACCTTTTTTCACCAGAGTCGGCAGGGCTCTATCCATTTTAGGGATTTCAGCTCTGGGGTTATAGACATTGGTAAAGACCATGGAAGGGCCGCAGAAAACACCGTCTTCAAGAGTTGTGCCTTTATAAATGCTCACATTGTTTTGTATCTTGCATTTATCGCCTATGTTTACATCGGGTCCGATAACTACGTTTTGACCAATGTTACAACTATTACCAATTTTCGATCCAGACAGCACATGGGAAAAATGCCATATTTTAGAGTTTGATCCAATCATGCAACCTTCATCAATGATGGCAGTTTGGTGGACAAAATGGGCTTTATCAGAAATTGGTAAATGTTCAGATTCAACTGATAAGCGTTTATCATCAAAAGAAAACGAGACTTTGCAGCCATGATTATCTAAAGAGCGCTGACCGGCCTTTAGTATTTTAAGCACCTTTAAACCTTCACTGCCGTTTGTTTGAGGTTTTGTTCCATGGGAAATACAGGAAAGGAAATGTACACATTCTGCACGCAGGGGTTCGTTTTCCGGGATATCGAATCTTTCTGCATCGGCTTTGGTCGGCACAGGCATGCTATTTTGCCATTTGATCTCATGGGGATAGAGAAGAAGTTTGTCAGGCCAGTTGCGGGTGTCATCGAAAACCGCCATTTTTTTATCACCCACCACGACCAGTTTTTGTTCTTTGAAGGGGTGAAGCCAGGAAACGAAGATATGGGCCCTAAGGCCGGATGGAAATTCAAGATGAGTGGTGGTCACATCAGCAATTTTTTTGTGAAGATAGTTTCCTCCGGTAGCAAAAACACTTTCAGGGTCTTCCCCTGCCAGTGAAAGAATCATGGAAATGTCGTGAGGGGCAAATGACCAGAGGATGTTTTCTTCTCGCCTGATTTTTCCTAGATTAAGCCTATGGGAATAAATATAATTAATACGGCCAAGTTCGCCACTTACAGCTAATTCTTTGAGGCGGACAAAAACAGGGTGATATTGGAGAAGGTGTCCAACCATAAGAATCAGATTCTTTTTTTCGGCCAGCAAAATAAGTTCCTCACCTTCTTTTTCTTGAAGTACCAGAGGCTTTTCCACATAGACGTGCTTTCCTGCCAGGAGTGCTTCACGTGCAAGGGTGAAGTGAGTTTCCGCCGGTGTGGCAATGACCACACCTTGAATATCCTCTTTGGACAATGCTTCATTTAATGCAAAACAAATGTCAACATTAGGGTATTGCTTTTTAAACTGTGAAAGGAGGGTTTCATCCTTATCACAGATCAGTTTCAGTGCTCCAAGTTTATGGTAGTTGCGGACAAGGTTTTTTCCCCAGTAACCTGAACCGATGATTGCGACTGATGGGTTGATCATAAAATCTGTTCCTTTTTACACTACTTTTAGGAAGGATTTATAGAACTAAACTTAAAGGTTTCGGCCTAATGAAGAATATTGAAGTTGTGCAATATTGTCGACATAAAATTTATAACTCTTTGCATCTATATGAAATTATATTAAAAATTTCTAAGAATGTCAAAGATAAATCGCAAAACATCGGTGATAAATAACGGTACTTTAGCATTTAAAAAAAATAGGCAAGACGCAAATAAGCGCTGTTTGGGGCTTGATATAGGTAGTCGGTTCCTGGCAGGTGAAAACCGCCGAATTCGGTTTCTGAAGAACCATAATATATATTTCCTCCCAATGTACATTGGAAGTCTTCAGTAACATCCCAGACAATACGAGGTTGAATGATTCCGGAAGGGTCGGCTGTATTGCATATCACCGTTAAATTGGCCTTGATCAGAGTATGTAATTCCATTTCGATTCCACCAGAAAGGTACTTCTTGCCTAAAACAAAGAGATCTCCGCGGGACAGGCGCTCGGTGATGCCCGGATCAGAAATGGCCCTTGAATAATTCTTGTCGCCGATGCCATTAAAATAAAACTCCATGAACCCGTAAAAGTTTTTTCCCCACCATACCCAGGAGTAATCCATGTTGGCGACAAGGGATAAGAAGTCATCCCTGCCTGTGTCATCATCCACAAACGTCCAAGTGGCATCCAGGCGCCAGGCTGCGTCCAGTAAATAACCGTTGCTGCCGATTCCGGCAACAACATCCTCATAATGATAGGCAGCCATAATGTCGAATTCAGCAGTTCTGACTGAAAAGTGCAGTTTTCCGCCAAAGGAGGACTCAGCCCCTTTGACATTTTGCGTGTCCTGATCTCGACGTGGCACCCAGAGCATCTGGATTTCACCGATTTTTTCGGGCGAAAACAGGGCAGTTAGCATATCGTCTCCAACTTTATAGTCGCGCTCAATATCGGTGGGAGCAAAGGGGTTAAACAGATCCATTGGATTAAAAATAAGGCCGTTACTCCAGGTCAAGGCCTGCCTGCCGATACGAATAGTGGCCCAGTCAGGTTGTAAGGTCAGGGAGAATCGATCCAGACGGTGATAAAGAATATATTTGTCATCTTCATCAATGATTTTGGTAAGGTCAAAGAAGCGGCGATCATCGTTTATGCCGCTGCCAGGTATCAAGCTGTGTTCCAACAGGTTTGGAAACAGTTCCGCAAGCTTATTTTGGGTGCGCATGGTATCGCCGCCATACAGAACGGCTTCATAATGGATGGTTGAATATAGCCAATCAGTTAAATACGTTTTGTTTTTTAGCCGGAAATCAGAGCTGCCGTCATAGTATGGGCCCGAGTTCGCCAAATAATAAATAGAATCATTATCCGGCCATGAGGCACTTCCAGCTATTTTGAACTGGCCACCCCACCGGGAGTCTATGTTTTCATACCATGATGTTAACTCAGGCGGAGAAGTTTCTGTTTTTTCAGGTGTGTATTGATTAAAAGAGTTCGCTGAATCTGCTGAGGCACCAATAGCTATATTCAACAGAGAAAACATAAGCAACCATCCGATCAGATGCATTTTCATGAATTTATTACACACTAATGTTATACCAAATGCCAAATGAATAATATTGGGGAAAATATAGGATCAATCACCAAAACACCACAGAGGGAAAGCGCCAAAGCCTACGATTAATCCGTACATTTTTGGAAAAAATCAGTGGGAAAGTATCACCACCTGATATAAATTACGGTGCTATTTAATTGATCGGGGGAGTTCCTTATCAATGGCCTTTTTGGTGAACCGTTTGAGATTTTATGATTGTTAGTAGTTCGTCCGGAGAAGCGCCCATTTGCCCGTATCAGCCTTAACAACAGTTTCGAGAAACCGGCGTTCGGTCCGCCTAGGCGGACTGAGATTGGATTTGAACCAGCCCCAAGGGACAGAATCCCACGGCAGCGTTAATCGTCTCTGCCTGTATGGATTTAACTGAGAAGATAGGGGGCGTGCACAGAGTGCCGGACTTATTTGTTAAGGCTGATACGGGCAAATGGGCGCTTCTCCGGACGAACTGAGTAGAGATTGAAAAACTCCCCGACCCCTCATTTAATTTTATCATCAACAATGCAACCGTCGCGGATAAGCACCAGCCGATGGGCATAATCCATGACCATCTTATCGTGAGTAGAGAATATAAATGTGATCTTTTTTTCTTGGTTCATTGTTTTCATCATTTCCAGCAGGCCGTTTCCTGTTTTTGAATCGAGGTTGGCAGTGGGTTCATCTGCCAGAACAATAGACGGGTTGGACACAATTGCGCGGGCCACAGCCACACGCTGCTGCTGTCCGCCGGAAAGCTCTGCCGGGCGACGGTTGTATTTGCCTTCCAGGCCGACATCATCCAAAATAGCCCTGGCACGTTTTCTTCTTTGGGTTGCCTGTATGCCCTGCAGCAACATTACAAACTCAACGTTTTCTATGGCGGAAAGGACCGGGATTAAATTATAAGACTGGAAGATAAATCCAACCTTGTGTAAACGAAGAAGCGCCAGTTGGGATTGGGTCATTTTCTCAAAAATATTTCCATCCACTTTTATATTGCCGCTGTCAGGTTGATCAAGGCCTCCGATTATATTCAGCAGGGTTGTCTTGCCGAACCTGAAGGTCCTGCAAGTGCCACAAAGTTTCCCTCATCAATGGAAAGGGTGACGCTTTTTAGCGCATGGACCTCAATTTTTCCCTGACGGTATGTTTTGAAAATATCTTTGCATTCTACAATACCCATAATGTTCCTTCCGTGTGATAATTACCCCTTGTGAGTTTTATGTTGCCCGTTGAAAAAGACATATATGGGCAACGGCCAGTATGTTCGTCATGTTTGCGCCAAAGCTTCCACCGGTGTAAACTTGGCTGCTTTGAATGCCGGATAAAGGCTGACCAGAAGACCAAGTATAACGACTACCAGGTTGGATAAGAGTACATCTTTTAGATGAACCGAAGGAAAAATTATTTTGGAAATTCCGGCAAATTCCGCACCCTCTGCAAAGGCAGAAAGATCTATGCCGCTTTCTGACAAGGCAAACACACATAAAAGGGCCATCAGGTTTCCAATGATCATGCCCATGATAAGAAGGATAAATGATTCTGAGAGCACATCTCTAATAATCCACCATGGCTTCATTCCAAGTGCCTTGAGCAGGCCGAATTCCCTCATCCTCTCAAATACCGCCATTAAAGTGGTGTTAACAATACCGAAACCCATGGCGATAAAAACAACCAAAGACCAAATGAAGATGAATCCGTCAAAAATGACCAGATAGGCGTTGATGATGGGGAGAAGTTCCTGCCAGGTCTGTATTTGATACCCATCTGTTCCCAGTTCAGCTTTAAGCCCGGCCGTTATTTGAGCAGCATCTATGTGATCAGGCAAAGTAATAGACACCTCTGAAATACCTTTTTTTAATTTTAGCATCTGTCTGGCGGTATCGATATTAACAAAAGCGAACTGTTTTTCTGTGGCCTGTAACTGAGATTGGTAGGTTCCGATGATACGAAATGCTTTTGAAGCAATGTTGCCGTCCTTATCCTGGGACATAACAATAAGTTTACGACCGAGTTTTGTTTCAAATTTAACCAAAAGGGCTTGTCCCACAATAATGCCTTGTTTGTCTTCAGCTTCTAGATAGCGGTCCTGGTTTATTGCGTGTCCGATAAAAGAGGTTTTGGCTTCTGCCGCAGGATTGATCCCGACCAGGGTGATACCACCCGTATGTCTGGCATTCCCCACAATGGCATTAACCCGTATTCTGGCGGCCCGGTTGGCACCGGTTGGAAGAACTTTGTTGAGCGCCGTTTCAAGGGTTTGGGTATCATACATACTGTTTTCGATCACCGGGTCGTTCCGATAATCTTTATGATGGATTTGAAGATGCCCGGTAAGCGTGGAGATGGAGTTTTTGATCATATCAACTTCCATCCCTCGCATGAGCGTGTTTAAAAAAACCATGCTCCAGACACCGATAATAATGGCAGTCATGATGACTGCTGTCCGTCTTGGGTTGCGCCATATATTTCGCCAGGCTAGCTGGAAATACATAAACCACCTTCAATTTTATTAAGTTTAAAGTGATCCAATATTTTCTATATAAAACAGTAAATTATATTTAATTTGAACGAACCACACTTTCTAAAAGTTGTGAAAAAAGTTATCGTACTTACACATGAGTCATGGCTTCAACCGGACGAAGGCTTCGAATCTTGAAAGCCGGGTACAGGGCAGCCAGAAATGTAATCATAAATACGATGGCTGGACCGCTGAGTGCTGAAAGCAGGGACAATCTGGGAAAGATTCGCCCTGAAATGCCATACTGAACTAAAATGTCCGATGCACCGGAAATATCGATTCCGTGCCCCTGGAAATATAAGGTGATGAGACACCCGCCGAAGATGCCTGCCATGATGCCGATCATGGTCATGCTCATCGATTCTAGCAAAAGGAGTTTGGTCAGCCTGCCGGGGGTTATCCCGATCGCTTTGAGCACGCCGAACTCTCTGGTTCGTTCAAATATAACCATCAGGAAAGTGTTCAGGATGCTAAATGCCACCACCAGGATCAATAAAAAATAAAAAATAATTCCACTGACAAGATCAAGTTGTATGCTTTGAACCAAACCTGGTGTAAGTTCTTTCCAATCAAGCACGACCAGAGGAGATTTCGGGCTAATTTTGTTTATTTCCTTATTAACAAAGGATTTAATTTCATCGACCGTTTTTAAGGAGTTTGCTGTCACAATCACTTCATGTACAGCGCCATGCATGCCATATACATCCTGAAAGTATTTCAACGGCATATGAATGGAACTGCGATCAAGATCGTCTATTCCGGAAGAGTAAATACCCTTTACCTTAGCCACAGTGGCTGCAACAGAGCCATCGAGTCCCTGACCGAGCAAGGTGACTTCATCCTGAATATCAATTTTTAAATTTTCTGCCAGCAGATGTCCCAATAATACCTGATCCGTGTCATCTTTGCTCAGATACCTTCCCTTTCGTATCAAGGACTTTAAGGTGGATACTTTTGCCTCCTTATCCGGGTCGATTCCGCTGACGATGCCGCCATAGGTTCGTTTTTTGGAGGATACCAGGGAGAAGGCATTGGCTCGGTGAGTATACGCTTCCACACTTTGTATTTGATCCAATATTTTAGCCACTGCATCCGGATCCGGCACGACCAGACGAATACTTTTTTTTTCATGGTACCCCATAGATTGAACCTGCAGATGGCCGGTGTGTATTTTTACCGATGAATTGATCATGGTTTCATAGGAACCGAACTGAAAGGAGAGCATAAAAACCAGAAGCAGGCAGGCAAATGCAATGGCAGCTATGGTCAGAACAGTGCGTCGGGGATTGCGCCAGATATTGCGCCAGGCCATTTTTACATCTATGGACATTGCTTTCTATCTCCTGGGGTTTTTCAGGTTGGATATGGTAAAAAGGGTGTTCTTTAGATTTTCTTTAAAAGAGAGTTTTTTATAGTTCAATTCGGTATACTCATCTGTGACTTCGGCTTTTTGCATCCGCCATACCTTGGGAAACATTTTCCCACCCAGCATCTGTATCTGTAAGGTGGTCATGTGCTTAACCAGTTTTAAGTCTTCGTCATAAAACTCCTGGGCGAGAAACACATGATCCTCTCTAATCTTAAGTTTTTGCATCCCCCATACCACCGGTGCGTCGGGCTTGGGTACCGATTTAATAAGGTAGACCGTTTTCCCGTCATGAATCTGTGTGCCGGTAATGGTATGGTTGTAATCATCGATGAGGCTATCGGTTTTGGAAAGATCATTATTGGAAAAGTCCGATCCCATCCAGGGCTGGGACATCATTGACGGGGGAAGTTTGATGACACGGTTAACCTTGGGATTATACATCCACATTTCTTTTCCCCTTTTAAGCGTGCCGTTGTCCTTATCTTTTGCCGGAGCAACTATTCGGAAAAGGCTGTTTTTGAGTCCCTTTGTCCATGCTTCAATGGTCATTTTTCTTTCCCAATTGGGGCGATGAATGGTCATATCTACCACGGAAATTGAAGATTTGCCCCGCATATAATCAAAACCTTGTTTAACTATAGTGCGGGCATCCTTAGCAGGCGAGTCTATGCACAGACAAACAACAATAAATAATGCTAACGCTATGGTTAAAATTACCTTGTTAATCATAACAGACTCCTTGGGGTATTCGACTGGTTTACCATATTTATGAGAAAAAGTATTTCTAATACAACGGTGCCAAAGCGACAGCCAACAGAGCACTTTTTAATCATTACAACTGAATCATTCTGATTATGGCTTCAAGCGCCATGTTGTAGCCATATGCCCCGAAGCCTGCAATGATAGAGGTTGAAACATCGGAGATCATGGATGTGTGCCGAAACGGTTCTCTGTTATAAATATTGGATAGGTGAACTTCGATGATCGGTATGTCGAGCAATAAAAGTGCGTCACGGATGGCTATGCTAGTGTGGGTAAAGGCCGCTGGGTTAATGATCAGACCGCTATTTTTTCCGGCTGCCTGCTGTATTTTTTCAACAATCGCCCCTTCATGATTCGATTGAAAAGTTTCCACCACAATGCCGGAGGTTTCTCCCAGTTTTTCTAAATCCGCGTTAATCTCTTTAAGTGTTGATTTTCCGTATATATCCGTTTCCCTTATCCCCAGCATATTCAAATTGGGGCCATGGACCACCAGGACTTTGGGTCGGCCTTTGGCTTTATCCATTTTAATGACTTCTCCATCTTTATTTATTTACTTCTGCCTTCTGCCTTTCATTTGCGCTTTCGGCTTATTATATTTACTTCCCTATTTTATTTCGATAACTGTCTATGGTCTTTTTGTAGTCCGGGCTACCGAAAATAGCCGATCCTGACACAAACACATCGACACCGGCTTCAGAAATTGCAGCGATTGTATTTTCATTTACTCCTCCGTCAATCTGGATAAGGGTGGAAAGTCCTCTTTGCTGAATCAGCTTACGAAGGGCTCTTATTTTATCAAGACTGTTTTCAATAAAAGTCTGCCCGCCGAATCCGGGATTTACACTCATAATAACCACGTAGTCCAAATATTCCAGCACCCATTCTATGGAAGAAAGAGGCGTGGAGGGATTTAAAACCGCACCTGCCAGTGCTTTGAATTCCTTAATAAATTGAATAGACCGGTTTAAATGCTTGCCGGATTCTACCTGGACTGCAATATATGTTGCTCCTGCTTTGGCAAAATCCGGTATGTAGTTATCCGGATTTTCAATCATAAGGTGAACGTCGATGGGAAGAGAGGTCACCGTTTTGACGGCTTTAACCACAATGGGTCCCATGGTAATATTTGGCACAAAATGTCCGTCCATTACATCCACATGTATCCAGTCGGCGCCTGCATTTTCAACGGCTTTTACCTCTTCACCGAGCTTTGAAAAGTCAGCAGACAAAATTGATGGTGCAATAAGTTTCATGGTCGTATCTCCTGTTCATTTCGTTTTTTGGTAACTGTTTACAGCTGTCGGTTCACAGTTTATACAACGATTGAAAAGTTTTGGATATTGTACTGATTTTTTATATTAATTTTTTCAAACCGCAAACGGTTAGCAATAATGTTTATTCAATGACTTGGATTTTTACCAGTTCATCGTCTTCATAAACCAGGAGTGTTGCGCCCCTTTTATTTGGCACAGGGAGCCAGATTTCTTCACCCGGTTTTACAAATTCATTAAAAAGATCATCTGAAAAGGTAGATCCTTTCAAAAATACACGAATATGTCTTTTTAAAAAACCATTGGTGGTTCTGTATCGAAAAAAATTTCCATTTGTGGTATCGGCTAAATACGCTGAAGTTTGTTTACCCGGGATTCTGTTTAATACAAAATTAACCAAGCGACCTTCAAGCACCAGAGATCCTGCCAGAGGATCCTGTTCGGCAATCGTATCTTTCGGTTTATCTTCAAAAAACAAATATTTTATTTCTCCCACAATCAAATTTCTTTTTTCAATCAAACGGATGGCATGATCAAGAGTCATGCCATTTAAGACCGGCATTTTATATGCTCTGGGCCGAATTCCAAGACTGAGCAGGAGGTTTACCGATCCGTTCCTGGCGATTTGAACACCAGGTGATGGAACCTGGGCGATAATATAGTCTTTGTCAAACCTACTGCTGTAAGTCACCGCCTGTTCACCAAGGCTTAATCCGTTTTCTTCGATAATTATTCGTGCCTGGCGAAAAGAGAGGCTCTGAAGGTTGGGCATTAAAATATTTTTAGTTCCTTTGGAAATGACTATTTTAATATCGCGTCCTTTTTTTATTTCTACGCTTGGTTCAGGCTGCTGAAAAATGATGTGATTTTTTGGGATATCTTCGCTGTATTCAAATCCCTTAACTTTGGTGTTTAGTCCCAGGTCGGTTAATATTTCAAGAACGTGGACAACTTCTTTTCCCATTAGATCAGGCACCACCACAATATCCTCACTTTTAATCAATAGTGTCAGGGTTAGATATGCGCTAATCCCGGCAAATAAAATAAAGGATAGTACCAAGGCTGCTATTTTTCCGATTGTTAACGCCTGATTTTTCATTAATTTTTACCGAATGTTAAAAGAATGTTCCTTTGGCCTGTTGAAAAGTATCACTAAACAGCTTTTTTCTGAAAACAGACTGCAAAAAAACCATCCATATTATTTTTATGCGGCAGGGTTTTCAGATACATGTCTTTTGATACTCCAAGATCATGACCATAAGATAGCATCGTGGAAATATTTTTAATATCAAATTCAGCATAGCTGCTTAAAAATTCTTCTACAACCTCTTCGTTTTCTTCGGGTTCCAAACTGCATACGGTGTATACCAGAATACCCGATGGTTTAACAAGGCTGGCGATGTTTTTAAGAAATATTAACTGTTTTTTTTTATAGCGGCTTAAATTTATTTTTGATGTTGCCCATTTGATATCCGGATTTCTTCTGATAACACCCATACCTGAACACGGAGCATCTAAAAGGATGCGGTCAAACAACTTAACCCCTTTTATGTCTAAAGGTTTTTCAAGATTACCGGTAAGGGGGGTCACAATAGAAATCCTCAGCCGTTTCATCTCGGGAACAAGTCGGGATAGTTTTCTTTCATCTTTATCAAGGGCAAAGATCGTGCCCTGATTTTTCATTATCTGGGCAATGTGCCCGGTTTTTCCCCCAAGACCGGCACATGCATCCAGAACCGTATCCCCCGGGTGGACGCCCAGTAAAAGGGTGACAAGCTGGGCGGCTTCATCCTGAACAACGAACCAGCCATCCTTAAAGCTTTTCATTTCAGGGATAGAGGAGTTCGGCTTAACAAGAGAAATACCATCAGGTGAATAGGCCGTGCGTTTAATTGTTACAACTTCTTTTTTAAGAGAGGCCAACAAATTACCTCGGGTCGTTTTGAGAGTGTTTGTTCGTATGGTAATGGGGGGAATGACATTGATCGCTTCACAAAGCTTGGCGGTCTCTTTGTCTCCGTAGCGAAGGATCCACCTTTTTATCAGCCATTTGGGAAATGAGTTATGAACGGCTATGGCAGATACAGGATCTTTTTCGGGGTCAGGGAAGGGGACCGTTTCAAATTTATTAACGGCATTTCGTAACATCGCATTTACAAATCCGATCACCCAGGGTGGAGCAAAAGATTTTGCCAGTTCAACAGATGTATTTACTGCAGCAGATACAGGTATCCTGGATAAATAAATAATCTGAAAAAGACCCATCCTGATAATATTTAATGCCTTTGGTTCGATTCTGGCTATCGGTATATTGGAAAGACAGTCTATGATATGATCCAACCTGCCTCGCCATCTGATCACACCGTAAACCAGGGCGTTTAAAAGTGACCGATCCTTTTTTGAAAGCAAATCCATCCGGTCGGAGAAAGCCTGCAGAATACTGTCCAGGGTTTTATTACCATGATCCAGGTCGTTTAAGATGTATAGAGCGGTTTTACGCGCATCAGGCAGATTTTTTTTATGTGGATGGCGAATACTGGACGACGGGTTTTGCTTCCTGGTTCTTCGGGGATGCTTAATATATGTTTTAAATTCATTTGTCATTGGATGATTAAATAATCGGGGCGCTTCTCCGAACGAACTGAGTAGAGATTGAAAAACTCCCCGACCCCTCGATTAAATAAAGGGGTTTTATGTTGTTTGTTCTAAAAATATTTCGTTTTAAACGATTAAAAAAATTCGCATATAACAGATGGTAAAGGAAAAACAGACTGATCGTATCATAGTTGCTTATGGCATTTATACGGCTTGGGTTCAAGATTTAATTAAACGGCCGGAGATAACGGCCGTAATTGATCCGAGGTGATTTCTGTACCATAAAAACAATTGGGATTAGAATACCGCATACCTGATTTTCACCAGGGGCGCATTTGGCTTAAAATCCGATAAAAACTGAAGAGATTAGATATAGTATGCCTGTCCACCGGTTATGAGGTTGCCTTTTTTAGTAAAACGGCTTAGGGTGGAAATGAATCAAAAAAATTATCAGGATATTTGAGGGTGAAAGGAGAGAGTATGAAAAAAGTCATATATGGTCTAGGTGCGGCCATGCTGCTTTTAATGGGATTCGCTATCTACTATCTGAACGGGGCGATGCCGATAGGAAGCGGCTATTCAGCCAAATATGTCTGCTCACAGGTGTTTTTGGCAGGGAGGGACCCGGATCATGTTTTTGAAAACGATGTGCAACCCACCAACCCTTTGTTTCTGTTATTTTCCAATGAAGTTGATTACAGTAAGAAAACAGTTACTTCCAAGGGCCTGGGGTTTTGGCATCCGAGGACAGCGGTATACCGGGAGGGGTTTGGCTGCACACTCGAGATTGATGTCAGCCGGGAAGAATTGATGAAACAGGCGAAAGGAGCTATCCCGCAATCGAAACCGGATATGAAACAAAACTGGCCTACAGGTGAACGAGTGGATTTGTCTTCTCTGCCGCCGGAGGTGGATCGCAAACAGTTATATCGGGTTGTTGAAGAGGCTTTTACCGAGCCGTCCGAAACCAGTCAACGAAATACGCAGGCCGTTGTTATTGTATATAAGGATCGTATCATTGCAGAAAAATATGAAAAACAATTTTCCCCTTTCATACCCATGCTGGGTTGGTCGATGTCTAAAAGTGTGACCAGTGCTTTGGTGGGACTATTGGTTAAAGAGGGAAAACTCAATATCAAAGAACCTGCCCCGGTGGCTTTATGGCAGCGTGGGGATGATCCCCGCAGTAAAATCACCTTGGATCAGTTGTTAAGGATGTCCAGTGGCTTGGAATTTGAAGAGGTATATGAACCGTTCAAAGATGTCACCTATATGCTTTATGACAGTAAAAGCATGGCAGATTATGCGGCCGCCAAACCATTGGAATGTGAACCTGATGAAAAATGGAACTATTCCGGCGGATCGGCCAATATCATTGCCCGTATCGTGAAAGACACGGTTGGCGGCACGCTGGTATCATTTAACAATTTTGCCAGGCAAAACCTGTTTGACCGCATCAACATGTATTCTGCTGTTATCGAGCCGGATGCCTCGGGATCGTTTGTGGGTTCAAGTTATATGTTTGCCACGGCACGGGACTGGGCACGCATCGGTCTGCTATATATAAACGATGGTGTCTGGGGCGATGATAGAATATTGCCGCAGGGATGGGTAACATACTCCACCACCCCCACGCCCAAGGCCCCCATGGGAGGATACGGGGCCCAGATCTGGTTGAATGCCGGTGAAAGGGGAAATCCCGCCAATAGAAAATATCCGCTGCTGCCGACCGACCTGTTTTATTTTGGCGGATTCAATGATCAGATCGTGGCAATTATTCCCTCGCGAGACGTTGTGGTCGTAAGGCTGGGAGTAACCCATGACGAGGAATCCTGGGATGTGGAAGTCTTCATCCGGGATGTGTTGAATTGTATTGGGTAAATATCCAGACTCTGCAGACTGGGATATTCATTCAATACTTAAGTGCGTGCTTTAATTTGTCCAGAGCCTCAAACGCTAATGGTGCAAAATAAGATTCCCCGACAGAATATACTGCGATGAAAACTCATATACTTGTCTGCCTCTGATAATCCTTTCTATAAGTGTTGGCTTTTTTCGTCCGGTTTGAGCAGGTATCCTCCTAATATGATGAGTCTTTACAACGGGCTTATAGTAGTTATCATATGAACAGGTTTAATTTTCAGGAATCAACCATGTTTTCGTTATGTCGCCAATGAACTTAAAAGAAAACAATCAGGTCCTGAATAGTTACAAAGGCTTTTATTCATTGAATCGTTCTCAAGCAATACCAGACAAAGGAGGTTTACCATGGATACCAACCAAACTGAAATAGAACTAAAAAAAGTACTTTGGCCCACAGATTTTTCAAGTAGTGCACAAAAGGCTTTGCCATATATTTCATCGCTGACCACGAAATACGGGGCGGAAATTCATGTACTGTATGTGATCGACGACGTCGCTCATCACCGATCATGGTATGGAGAATTTGACGAAGATCACATCAACAAATTAATGCAACGGACAAATGAATCGGCTAAAAGCCGCTTAGATCAGATTTGCGAAAAATATTTGCAAAGTTGCCCCCTGTACATTAAACACGTTGCTGTCGGTGACCCGGCGCAAGAGATTTTAAAAATGATTGAAAAAGAAGAGATCGACATGGTGGTGATGGCAAGCCGGGGAGAAAGAGGGCATTTTCGTTTTGGAAGTGTTTTTGAGAAAGTTTTAAAAAATTCAACGATACCAATTACGACGATTCCGGTAGGATAGGAAAAACCACTGGTTTCTAAAAAGCTGGATATTTGGTTTCATGTGGTCATGTCCGAGATGAGTTATGCCATCTTTAGCGGCCTAAAAAAGATCGTATGCGGGGAGCCTTTTCCCAATGCTAATGTAGAACAGTTCCGGGAGGCATTTGGCTTCCCATCAGAAAATCTTTAATTAAAAGACGCTTTCCTGAAGCCCCCTGGATTTCAATGACGGACAGTGCACCTTTTCCGGTTGCAATGCGCAGTTCATCAGGAAACCCTTTCAAAACAGTGCCCGGGGCTTCATTGACCTCAACGAAAATGGGTTTGGCAGAAAATATTTTAAGACGTTTGTCATCCTGAAAGGTAAATGCACCCGGCCATGGGGTCACCCCGCGGATAAAACAAGCGATCTGTTCGGCATTTTTTTTCCAGTCGATGCGGCCATCGCCTTTTGTTAGCAGGGGAGCATAAGTGGCGTCGGCATGGTCCTGGGCGGCGGGGTTGAGATTATTCATTTCAAAAGATTTTAAGGTCTTTAATAAAAGGTCGGCCCCTAAGACCGCAAGGCGGTCATGCAGGCTGGCGGACGTATCCAGTTTAGTAATTTTTTCTTTTGATGAAAGCAGAATGTCCCCGGTATCCATGCCTTCATCCATCAGCATGGTGGTGACGCCGGTTTCTTTTTCTTGGTTTATGATTGCCCATTGGATAGGCGCCGGCCCTCGATATTTAGGAAGAAGTGATGCGTGCAGGTTGATTGCCCCTGTTAGCGGAATCCCGAGAATATTTTTTGAGAGAATATGACCAAAAGCCACCACGATAAACATATCGGGTTTAAGCCCGGAAAGGGTATCAAAGAAGTCTTTATTTTTTAGCGAAATCGGCTGGATGACATCATATCCAAAGCGCTGTGCGGCTTCTTTGACCGGAGGAGAAACAACCTTTCGTCCCCGTCCTTTCGGCCTGTCCGGCTGGGAGACAACCAGGGATACATTGTAATCGTTTTTATGCAGAGCGGTTAGTGAGGGCACGGCAAAATCCGGTGTGCCCATAAATATCAGTTTGGGTTTATGCGTCACTTTTTTCTTAATTGTTTTTTTATACGTCTTTTATAAAGTTGCCTTTTCAGCGAGCTGATGCGCTCAATAAACAACATGCCGTTTAAATGATCTATTTCGTGTTGTAAAACGATTGCCAGGTATCCTTCGGCTTCAAATCGCAAAGGTTTTCCGTCACGATCAAAGCCTTCAACCAGGACTAAGGAAGAGCGCTTAACGTCCGATCTGAAATCAGGGACACTCAGACATCCTTCATTTTCTGAAATGATTTCCCCCTCTTGTTCGATAATTTTCGGATTTAACAGAACCTGAAGCGATTGCTTTACTTCTCCGGGAAGCCCATCATACACGATAATGCTTTTATCAAACCCAATCTGTATTGAAGCCAGACCGGCGCCTGGTGCGCTATACATGGTTTCAGCCATGTTATCGATGGTTTGCTGAATTTTGTCGTCAATATTTTCCACAGTTTTAGTGGGCTGACTCAAAAATTTGTCCGGATAGGTTAATACTTCAAGAATCGACATGGGGTATTTCCTTTTAATTTAATTCAATAGGTACGGTTTCTTTGCCTGTTATATGAAACACGGCGTATATCAACTCCGGTAATAAAGGCGGATATCAAACCCATCACAATAACGGGAAACATCTGAATGGCGTGATTGGCCAAAGTAAAACCTGCGGCCTCCTTTTCGGGGACACCAAAAAGAAGCATGGCAAAAACACCTCCTGCCTCCCAGAGCCCCCAGAAACCCGGGGCAGATGGAAGGGCAATGAAAAAGCAGACGATCAGCATGACAGAGGTTATTTGGGCAAATGATAAATTTATACCGGGACAACCGAGAGAAAATATATAATAGGTAAATGCAGCCAGCAGCCAGATTATTACAGAGAAAACAACACAGGTTAAGATTAACTTGGGGGATTTTATAATAGAAAAGCCGGAAGCAAAATTTTCTATGATGTTTACCACCGGTGCACAAACTTTATGTTGTATTTTCTTTTTAACAGAGGAGCTGAAAAAAAATAAAACAAAAGGTATCCCCATGGTAATCCGGTTGATGATTTTTCGCGTGGGGTCAAAACCGATAACTATAATCCCGACAAAAAGAAGAACACTTAACTTTATCATTCCCCTAAACACAGCTTCAAGAGTTTTGCTGTCTAAATTGTAATCGCCAAACTTAATGCTAAGATCGGGGTCTATGTTTGCTGTTGACAGAAAAAAAATAAAAAGAATGATAAGCACAAAAAGGTCGAATATTCGTTCCGCCAAGACCGTGGCAAGCCCGGTGGAAAAGGGAACATCGTGCTTTTTTTTTAAGATAACAGGCCTGGCCACTTCACCCACCCTTCCGGGAAGAAGACAATTGATCATGAACCCGATAATAAGAGGGTGATATGCGCTTAACAAACCAATTTTTTGGTTTGAGCTGAGAATAAGCTGCCATCTAACCGCCCGTAAAATAAAACCTGCAAACACAATCAAAGTCGACGGTAATACCCATAGATAGTTAATCGATTTCAAATAGGCCATCAGGTCGGCAAAGGGTACATTTCTAAAGGCAAAATAAAGCGCAATTAATGATAGTATTATTCCTAAAAAGAAGGAGACGCCGGTTTTTTTATTCATATTACGGGTTTGATGGTTCAAGGTTCACGATTACAGTTTGAGATTCAACAAAATAGAAACAACTCTGAATCTTGCCTGCCGTTCCAATGGCAGGCCTGAGTCTGTGAATGATTACGATAAAATTTTACGTGCTTTCTCAATATCCTGTCTGATTTGTGCTGAAAGCTCATTAATATTTTCAAATTTTATTTCATCTCTTATATGTGAGATGAAATTCACGCGGATATTTTGACCATATATATTTTCATCAAAACCTAAAATATGGACTTCAACTGTAAAGACATGGTCGTCAAATGTGGGGCTGTACCCAATATTGGCCACACCATGGTAGACAATATCTCTAAACTCGACGGTTACCGCATATACACCGGTTTTGGGACATAGTTCATCGTGCAGGTTGATGTTTGCAGTGGGAAATCCGAGAAGTCTGCCCCCCCGGTTGCGTCCGGTGGCAACCACTCCACGTATTTGATAGTAACGGCCCAGAAGTTTGGGAACCTCTTCCAGATGACCGGAAATGACAAGCTCGCGTATTTTAGTGCTGCTGATTCGGCCGGACGAGCCATTGGGTTCCTGAATCCAGTCTGCCAGGATGACCTGAAAATCAAAAAGTTCGGCAAAGGTTCTTAGATAATCAATATTTCCCTCCCGGTTTTTACCAAAGCCATAATCCTCACCAACCACAATGATGGTCATTCCAATCTGCCTGATTAGAATATCTTCCACAAATTCTCTTGCAGATAACGCGGCAAATTCAAGGGTAAATGGGACGCAAATTAAAACATCCAGGCCTGATTTTTCAATAAGCTCAACTTTCTGTTCATAAAGGGTAATAAGGGGTGGATGACTGTTTTTTTTAAGCACCTTGATTGGATGCGGTTCAAAAGTCATGGCAATGGACGTTCCGCCTATGATATCCGCTTTTTCAATGACTTCATGAAAAAGCGCCTGATGTCCGATGTGAACCCCATCGAAATTGCCGATGGTGATTACCGCTTTTTTAAAAGGCATTTTTATATCATCAAGGTTTTCAATAATTTTCATTTTTGTTTACTATATTCAACATAATAGCGAGATAAGACCATGCGACGATTAAATACTTGACATAAAAAACAAAAGAATATACTTAAATCATCCGTTTTAGTAAATCAATCTTTTTTAAAAGATTGACTGGTGTGCCGAAGTGGCGGAATTGGTAGACGCGCTAGGTTCAGGGTCTAGTGGGCGTATGCCTGTGCGAGTTCGAGTCTCGCCTTCGGCACCAAAAAAGATAAGCATAAAAAGCGCAATTTCAACATTGCGCTTTTTTTATGCGTCAAATCGGCATTGTTTTAAAAACGGTAATGTTTTAAATTGATTTTTGTAGATGAATTTACCATTATGATGAAACCGTTTTAACCATAGATGAAATAAGGAGATTCAAATGGGTTGGCTGGGAAAAATTGTTGGAGGCACCATAGGGTTTGCTTTGGGAGGGCCACTCGGCGCAATTGCAGGCGCTGCCTTTGGTCATACATTTGATAGAAAAAATGAAGGGCTGTACATCGGTGAGCAGACCCGTCTTTCAACAGGTGAAGAAGCACAGTTTACTTTTTTTATCGCTGCGTTTTCAATGCTGGCAAAGCTCGCCAAAGCAGATGGACATGTATCAGAAGAGGAAGTTGATACGGTGAATAAATTTATGCTGTATGATTTGAACCTTGATCCTGAAAGTAGAATGGCTGCAATGAATATTTTTAATGCGGCGATCGAATCTTCAGAGAGTTTTGATGATTTTGCCGCCCAGTTTTACAGTCAGTTTAGTGTTCAACCTCAGATGCTTGAACTCATGATAGATATTTTACTAAGAGTATCTATTGCGGATGGGACGATGAGTGAAAGTGAGGAGAGACAAATACGCTCTGCGGCGAGGATATTTCATTTCAGTGACGAAAGATATAACAAGCTGAAATCAAAATATGTTCAGGAGTTTGAAAAGTATTATGCCGTCCTGGGATGCGGGGAAAATGATACCGATGAACGTATAAAGAGCCGGTACAGAAAACTGGTCATGGAATATCATCCTGATAAAATCGTATCAAAGGGTCTACCGGAGGAGTTTACCAAGTTTGCCGAAGATAAATTTCGTGAAATTCAGGATGCATACGACCGTATTAGGAAAGAAAGGGGTATTAAGTAGCGACGGTCTCATAAAAAGTTATGTTTCACCACTGACTTCACAGAGAACACATAGAATAGCCTGTTTTATTAATTAGTTGTCTTTGTGAACTCTGTGCCCTCCGTGGTAAATTCGACTTTTTCCGAAACCATCCATTGGCAAAATGAATTCAACCCGACCATTAAAACGCGTGGTTCTCTTATCCACACCATGGTCTTTTTTCAGCAGACCATCCATTCAGCTGGGAACCCTCAAGTCCTATTTAAGGGTACAGTTTCCCAAACTCAAAGTAATCACCCATCACTTTTATTTACAGGTTGCGGAACGCATAGGATATAAACTGTATCACGCCATATCTGAAAGGACCTGGCTGGCCGAAACCGTTTATGCCGCTTTATTATACCCAGAACGATTCGAATCGATTGAAAAGCTTTTTATCAAAGAGGCCAAAGGCAAACCTTTATTACATGATGTTGATTTTAAGACTTTAACGAAGCGGGTGGCCAAAGTTACAGATGACTTTATTGATCAGGAAGACTGGGATAGGTTTGGGCTTGCAGGTTTTTCGGTTTGTCTATGCCAGCTTACGTCTGCTATTTATTTTATACGCCGCATAAAGAAAAGGTCTTCCAGTCTTCCAGTGGTGGTCGGCGGATCGATGTTCAGCGGAGTTTCAGCTAAAAATTTTGTAAAATTGTTTCCTGAAATAGATTTTATGGTTATTGGCGAAGGTGAACTTCCTTTGAGCCGGCTGGTGGGAAATTTAAAAAATTGGCAGAAGACAGGAGATTTCCCGCCCATACCCGGTACCATATCGGCCAAAGAACCGGACATGATAGAATCGCTCGGTTTCAGCCAGATAGAAGATTTGGCAAATCTCCCGGTTCCCGATTATGATGATTACTTTAACCTGCTCAAATCGTTCAAGCCGGACAAAACATTTTTTCCCACCCTATCAGCCGAGATTTCGCGCGGGTGCTGGTGGAAGGGGAAATCTGTCCACCGAGGAAGAAATTCGGGTTGTGCTTTTTGCAATCTCAACCTCCAATGGAAAGGATACCGGTCCAAAAATCCGGATCAGGTGGTTGCTGAGATTGATTACCTGACTGCAAAATATCAGAATTTATCAGTGGCATTTATGGATAACCTGGTTCCGGTGAACTCATCCTCAGAGATTTTTAACAAACTTGGCAAATTAAAAAAGGATTTTCATCTATTTTGTGAAATTCGAGCAACCACTCCCAGGCGTGTGCTGGAAAGCATGCAAAGGGCAGGGGTGCGGGAAGTTCAGGTGGGGATTGAGGCGCTTAGTACCCGGTTGCTTAAAAAAATAAATAAAGGAACTTCTGCCATACAGAACCTGGAGATCATGAAACACTGTGAAGAGCTCGGGATAGCCAATCATTCAAACCTGATACTGCATTTTCCGGGCAGTGACAGGGAGGATGTAAAAGAGACCCTGAAAAATCTGGAATTTGCCATCTATTTTCGCCCCATGAGGTTTGTTCACTTCTGGCTCGGGCTTAAAAGTCCGGTATGGCAAAATCCCAAAGATTTCGCCATAAAAGCGGTTTTCAATCATCCCAACTATACCACACTTTTTCCGCCTGATATATGCCGGCAGATGGTTTTTATGGTGCAGGCTTATCGAGGTGATCTTGGATATCAGAGAAGGCTATGGCAGCCGGTAAAACAGAGAATCCGAAAATGGAAAAAAGAGTACACTGAGATTCAAAAAGGCCCGGTGAAATCCCCCATCTTAAGCTACCGGGACGGAAAGGATTTTTTGATCATTCGTCAAAAACGTGTTTCAGCCGATCCGTTCACTCACCGCCTTGAAGGTCTGTCCAGAGATATTTATCTGTTTTGTGGGCATCATCGCTCCTTTAAAAGGATCTTACAACAATTTTCCCAATTATCCGAAGACAGACTTATCCCTTTCCTGAAAATGATGACAGACAAAAAATTGATGTTTGAGGAAAATGGAAAATACCTTAGTTTGGCTATTTCAGCATATAAAAAAAGTTAAAGCTTTAGGGGAGGCAAACTTTTTAATGGGCTTAACAACTTTTGATACAGCTTTTGTACTGAAAGCAAGATCACTTTTAAGGATATTTAATCTAGAACAGGAATTTGGCTTTTTAACAGTTTGGTAACTTTATCCTGTCAATTTCATATTTTCAAGGTGCGGAGGCCAAAACGATGAATGTACGTCTGACCACTCTATGCGATAACCTGGTTGGTTCTATTGGCTTTATTGGTGAATGGGGCTTTAGTATCCTGGTGGAGTGTGGAGAGGAAAAAATCCTGTTGGATACCGGCATGACGGGTTCCGTGGTGTACAATGCGGTTAATAACGGGATCGACCTGAACCAAATTACCCGTATCGTCATTAGTCACGGGCATTTAGATCATACCGGCGGGTTGAGGAATCTGCTTCAGGTTATGAGGAAAAATGTGGAAATTATCATTCATCCCGAAGCCTGGGCGAAAAAATATGCAACTCGACCCGAAACCACCGGCAGTCAGGTACATTTTATCGGCATTCCCTTTGTGAAAGCTGAATTGGAAAACCTGGGCGCTTCATTTACTCTGAGCCGGGAACCTGTATGGATCAATGACCACATCGTAACAACCGGTGAAGTGCCCATGAAGACCTCATTTGAATCCATTGATAATAATTTGTTTGTTAAGACTGAGGAAAAACTTAAACAGGACAAAGTCCTGGACGATCAAGCATTAATTATTAACACACTTAAAGGATTGATCGTAGTATTGGGGTGTGGCCATCATGGCATGATTAACACACTCATGCACGCCCAAGAAATTACCGGAGTAAAGAAAATTCTTGCGGTCCTGGGTGGAACACATCTCTTTCGATCCGATTCATACCAGATAAACCAAAGCATAGCAAAACTTCAAGAATTCAAAGTTGAGAAAATCGGTGTGTCTCATTGCACTGGAATGCCTGCGGCAATGGCTTTGATGAATCATTTCGGAAATCGTTTCTTTTTTAATCATGTCGGAAAAGTAACTGAGTTTTGACATGATAGTTGTTCCACTGTTGTCATTTCTTTCTTTACTCCGCACAATTTCACTTTTTCCCCGGGGGTAAACATTCTGGTTGTGCCTTTTGCAATCTCAATCCCCTATACCTAGGTACATTCTTCCATTCTCTGCTATTTGAATTATCCCTACTTGATTATTGGATGATTTTATGTTAATAATCTATAAAAATTACAGGAATTACAGTTAAATAAAAAAAATATAGGTGGAGAAAAGGGGAATACAACAAGGGTTTTGCTTCATTTGCAGTATTGGATTTCAGGACCAATAGGGGTTTTTAATAATAATGGAAGAAATACACGAATCGATACCGAAGGGAATTATTACCGAAGAGGAATTGTTTAACTTTGTGGAGGATTTTCCTGCTCTTTTGTGGCGTATCGATATCATTAAAAACAAGATAGAGTATTTAAACGGCTATAAGATTAAGGGGTTGGGGTCCAAATCGGGTCTCATTCTCCAGAATATTGATTTCAGCAAAAAAATTATACTTAAAGAAGATTTTCATCTTCTTGAAGGATTTATGCGAGCAGTGAGAAATGGAGAGACGGCTGTAACCATATTTCGAATTAAAAATCAGGATGACGCCATTACTTGGATCAAGGTGACCGGGACAGTCAATAAAAAAAATCCACGTTTTTATCTGGGGTTTATGCTGGACGTTTCCAATACCGTCGATATCGTTCAGGATACCTTAAAAAAAGAAGCAGATGCAGAAGCCATGATAGAGCTGGTAAATAATCCGGTCATTCTTATTGATCCCTATGATAAAAAGATATTGGCGCACAACATAGCTGCAAGAGATCTTTTTGGCTATCGGGCCGGTGAATTTTTAAAACTCAAATTTTCCGATCTTTATCATCACAGTATTGAATCGCGCATCAACAAGATTTATGAAGAAGTCATTTTTGATAAAAAATGGGAAGGCAAATTAACCCTTAAGCGCAAGAACAAATCCCCTTTCATTGGTGAGGTCGTTATGCGCAGCCTGTTTTTCCGGGGTTTTCGTGTATTTCGAGTGTCCGTAGACAACGTAAGCGTTGATGATGAGGCGAATAGAATGTTTAGTTTTACGTTGGGAAATGAGGTTAACTCCTCAGATACGGCTAAGCAAAGTTATATTAATCAACTGATGGGAAAAATTAGAGATGAAAGCGATATGTCCGTTATTCTGCAAATTATGTTAGATAACCAGTATGGACATATGAATTTTGATTCTATTATATATTCAGATATTTATGCAAGGAAAAACAGGGTGGTTGTTTATACCGCAGGCAAGGCTTTGTCTCCCATGAAGCAGGGGGAGGTCTTCCCCTATGAAGGGACCATTGCAGAGAATATCGATCGCTATAAACTGGACTATTTAATCGTGGAAGATACCTTTTCCAGCATCAAGGCCATTGACTGGGCCCTATTCATTCCCCATGGCCTGCGGTCCTATTTTGCCAAGCCTTTTTTTGATCGCAAGGTCATGCGAACGGTCCTTATACTTTGTTCGGAGCAACGTCATATGTTTTTCGATCAAAATGTGGCCGATTATGCGTTGTTGTATAAACCGTTTCTACTCGGATTGACCAATTGGCGAAAAGCAAAAAAAAACAAGAAATCTTCATAATTGTTTAAAAAGCCATCTTTCCTTTCTTCGTTATCCGTTCTGAACATAAAATCCATTAAATTTCATGAATGTCTAAAAACTTTCCATTTCGTCACTACGGCGCAAGTCGGAGCCAAAACCTTTTTAAATCATTGAATTCCGACCCTTTCGGCCATGACGTAAAGGGTTGTTTCCTCTATTTTCCTCGATTCATTAAATTTAACCAAAAGAAATATATTTTTTAAAATTGGTACTTCCAAAACAGAAGATTAAAAAAAATAAATTATATTTATTTTTTTACTTGACATCAATATCTCGATTAATCTATTAATTGGTACTACCAAACCAGAATGAGATAGTCGCCTAAACTTGGTAATTTAACTTATGACCAAGGAACTTGAAACTATAAGAGGAATCATTGCTATTATCAACAGTGATGATTTCAAAAACGGCTTTCCTCTTCCCTCTGAGCGGAAACTGTCCAGCAAATTTAACGTCAGTCGCAATACTGTGAGAAACGCCCTGCGCAAACTCGAAGCACGGGGTATGGTGGATATTCGTAAAGGAAGCGGTTGCTTCGTACTGTGCAAAAACGGTTATTGTCAGGACTGGCTGGAAGACAAAGATGCGGATTCATCTGAGGAACTACAAAATTTGCTTGAAACCCGATATTTATTCGAACCTTTGACATTCTTTCTGTCAGCAAAAAGAATTACAAAAAAAAATATAGAAGAACTTGAAAAATGTCTGATCCGTTTGAGCCGGGCGATTATCGGGAGAGAAAAGGAAAACATCGCAGATGTAGACGCGGAATTTCGCAGAATTATTTTTTGCAGCAGTAAAAACAGGTTTTTAATTTTCACCATGAACCAGCTCAACAGCAATAATCACCTGTTTTTCAATAACTTTGATCAGTTAAGCGAATTTGAAAGAGATTCAATTTTTGCCGACTATGTTGATATTTTAAATGGATTAAAAAAAGAAGATGCGTTCTTTGTCAAAGAGAAGGTTGAAAAAAATATTCTTCGAATGTGTGAGCTGCTTGTTAAGTATGAAGATATTAAAATGCCGGAACTGATTGCCGATGCCATCAAAATGAATGAAAGCAACAGTGGACAGATCCTACTTTCTGGATAGAATCCGGTTTGCATGTCAACTTGACGCCAAATCAAAAGACATTGGTGCGCAAGCAGTAATGAGAGAAGATAAAGTCAAAAGTAGGTGTTGCGTTAAACATTGAACTTTTAGCGAAAGGAGGGAAAATTTTTAACAAGAGAAGGAAAAATTTATAAGAAAGGGGGAAAAATAAAATGAAGCGAAATATTTATTGGAGACTCATTCTTATCGGAGTTGTTTGCAGTGCCTTTTTACTGGGGGGTATATTGCTGCAGGGGTCGGACACAATCGCTGGGGAAAAAAAATCTGTCAAAAAGGAAAACCAGTTAAAAGCGTTCAAGGTTTTCAAGAAAAAGTGTCTCGGTTGTCATAATTCGGTTGCTGATCCGGAAAAACCGGGCCGGACCCGGGATGACTGGCACATGATCGTCAATATTATGCATGATTACGGGATGGATTTATCCGAGGCACAAAGTGAGCTGATCATCGATCTTCTCTATGACCTTCGCCGGGGCATTGAAAGAGAAGCCGGTTAAACGGTTTATTTGATAAACTTTAATTGGGAAAGGAGATTTTGCTATGAAAAGAAGAACCTTTTTAAAATCAATGGCTGCAACGGGGGTTGCCGCATCAATGACAGGAACAGGTGTTTTGACCCGTGAGGCCGAAGCACGCAAGAAGATCGATATCGGAGAAATTAAGGAACTTAAGATCGATGTGCTTACCGAAACGAGCTGGTTTGACAACGATCAGTTTAAAAAAGACATCATGGATTACGGCGGGGCAATGACCAACCAGTACACCATTCCCTGGAAGTGGGACAATGCCGGAGGGTATTCTGTTTTAATGACGGTGACCACACTTGAAGGAAAAAAAAGAAAATTTTTACTGGATACAGGCTGGAACAACGAATGGATGGACTATATCAATGAAAAGAACAACATCCCTCCCATGCTGAAAAGCGGTGAGATTGAATTCATGGTACTGTCCCACTGGCATCTGGATCACTACTGGGGGATTGAATCGACGTTGAAACATAAACCGGACATTCCTTTTTATGTTCCCAAGACCTATTATCCTGAAGATATGGCACTTTTAAAAGATAAGGCCCATCATAAAGCCAAGGATAAGGTGACCGGAAAAATGATGCATATTTGCAAGAATGATGTTCCCCATACCGGCAAACTGATCCTGTGCGATCCAAAAGGAGAAAAAGGGGAAGGTATTTACCGGCTGATGGATGGTGTGGCCATAAGGAATTTTGATGTGCCCATCCTGCTCAGGGTCAGGGGTGAAAATGTGCTTTATTTTAACGTCAAGGACAAAGGAATTGTCACGGTCACCGGCTGCTGCCATCCCGGCATTCTGTCCCTGTTTTCCTACGCCAGAAAGAATTTTAAGGGATATAAACCTTATGGTTGCTATGGTGGCTTGCATATCAGCCTGTTTGAAACCTGGGATCCAAAGTTTGACGATATCATTAAGGGTGTTAAAGCATTCAAGATTAAAAAGCTGGGATGCAACCACTGTACCGGGTGGATCTGGGCTGAAAAAGCCGCTCAGGCAGGTGTGCCGGTGGTTAAAGGAACCAATAAGTATAAAACCTATAAAAAGTATTCCACGGTTGCAAAGGCGAGCAATGTCTTTTTAACCAATGGAGATACGGTTACATTTTAAGAATCACTTCAAAAAAGGTTGAAGTGATCTTAAGGGGCCAAGGAGTCATGGATTCAAGGGAGATCGAGTGAAAATGATCGAAAAAGAAATGCATATAGACAATTTCCTGATCCTTGGAACCATTTTTTATAAAGACACACTTTGAGGATATCAAGGGTTAAGGGCAGGGAAAGCGTAGGTGCTTATGCAAACTGTATCTAGTCATTTGCATTCACCTGACCCCTTAATCCCTTGAATCCTCGAATCCTCTTTTCCAATTAAATTGGAGAAGAACCCATTTTAATAATTGAAAGGGGAGGCAAAGGAATATAAGGGAAAAGAATACGCGGCAAATGATTTCTTTTCCCTTTTTTTAATAAACTGGAGGGTTCGATATTATGGATGCAAGCACAGACACGGAAAAAAATTTTAATTATTTCTTTGGGCTGTTAAACCTAGCGGCAGTATTCTGTATTGTCTGGTTCCTGTGGTATATTTTTATGAATCCGAACACGGTGATGAAACTTTACACTCCGATGTATGGGTTTTCCCTGGTGGTGGTTTTTCTGTCCGGTATTATATTGATGACAAAGGTCATCGACTATTCTGTTTTTAAGGATCATCTTCCTGCACAGGATAACCTTATCTTAAGGGGAATTATATTGACCGTTGTTTCTTTTATTTTAATGCTTTTCATAAATTACTTTGTTTTCTGGGGGTTTTTAGGGAAATTCGGCATCGCCTATTTCAGTCCTGATTCCATCGTGGCGGGAGGAGGTATAGGGGCCGAACCTTTTTCAGCACGGGAAAACGCCTCTACCGCAGTCGTCTATTTCTTTACCGCTTTTTTATGGATCGCTTTGTTCTGGAGTGTGGGTTTTGGACGCTGGCCCTGGCAAAAAACAAGTTCAGGGGTGGTGGCATGGTCCAGGGTTTTCGGCATATCCTTTCTGGTCAGCATTATTTATGTGGTATTGTTCCACCCTCATATCTGTTATCTTTTCTATCCTGCGCAATCCAAAGCAGGAGTAGATCCGTGGTGGGCAGAGCTTGCCGGAACCGGAAGCGCCTTTTTCGGCCTGGGACTGGTGCTGTGTATCCTGTTCTGGATTATTGTCTCTGATCTGCATTGGGAAGGGTATCCCTGGAAGTTCCTGGAAAAAGATGGCGAGGGAACATTCGGAAAAGGATTTGTTACTTTTGTGACCACATTTCTTTTTGGAATGATCCTGCTTTTTATACTGATAAAAGTCATGAATGTCGTTTGGGATGAGGCTTTTGTGGGTGGTCAGTATACGGATGGTCCGGATTTTCGTTATATTCATGCAGGAGAAATCGCCGGCTTTTTTATTTTGGCTGTATTTATCCTGAAAAATTATTTTAACAATTTTCCCAATGCCGGCCCGCTCTGGCTAAAGGCTATTATTCGAACCATACTCGCTTTGGTGCTGGGATTGCTGATTTACTGGTTTTACTACTCTCCATTGGCAACCTTTTTTCTGGCAAAAGTGGAGGGTTTTGCCCAACCCGGTGACACCCCGCTGGTGTGGGGACTCTTATTCCTGAGCATCATCCTGGTACAGTTCGAATTTTTCGAAGGATGGCCATTAAAAAAAAGGTAAGAGCTAAAGAAAATAATGGTGGATAAAAGCAAGAGAGATTTCTGCACCCGGTATTTTCTTCGGCAAATCGGTGAAATTATCGAAGGATTTGAAGCCGGGGTTGAGGAAGCTAAGCAAAAGGAGGACTTTGACAATTTTTTTAAGTCGTATGAATCGAGCTACGCCTTGACCCTGGCTTATCCGGATGAAATTTTGCTGGAAACAGCCAAGAGCTATGGAATTGAAACCGAAGGACGGGGGAAAAATGAGATCGTAAAGGAACTGCTTAAAAAAAAGGGGGGATATTAAAATAGATTTTGAGAGCTTTTTTCGCAATAAAATAGACAATATGCTGGTCACCACTTCCTGGGTTGAAAAAGTCAAAGACTTGATCGGTCTTGAAGCGGTGAGCCAGGTCTGGGGAGATAAACCGGCATGGTATTTCTGGATTTCTCAAGCACCCGGCGTCTATTATATTCAACTGGAGGAAGGGTTTGATGATGATTGGGAAAGCGATGATCTGGCAACAGGAGTTTTTTCAATCAAATGCTATCCTTACACCCATGAAAAAGTTTTTCAGTCATTTTCTTTTGAAGAGCAGTCTTTTATCCAAAGTGATTTTTTTGATCATACCCACACACCTCTGTTTGAATACAAAGAAAACATACCCAAAACACTTTTTAATGTGGCCACTTTAGAATTGACGATGGATTCTAAAGACAATCTGGCACTCTTTACATTTGAAGGCCTTGATTCCATGCGTATCTGTTATAAGCAGGAAACGCTACAATCATATCCTGAAATCAAAAAGGAGAAGAAATATAAAGCAGGTGAGAAAGGCAGAGATGTTCCTGGATATGAACTCGGCTATCCGCTTTTTGACCGGCTTCTTTCTCTGTATTCTTTTTACAGTAAAATAAAGCCGGAAAGAGTGCTTCTAACACGCAGCCCGGGATTTGAATATATATATGGTTCAAACCATACATTTCAATGTGTGGATACGGACGATATCAGCATTAATATGCTAAATGTTCTATTTGCTGACAATAACGGCAAAAAGACAGTCAAGGGTGATAAAATAATTGAAAAACGACTCAAAGAGGGGCATCATAAAGCTGTTTTTGATCAAAAATTTCAATGCGGGCATCTTCACCATAATCAGAACCCTTTTGTGTTGACCCCTCCTTTAAATGATCAGTGGTGGGCTCTGGCTGATTCCGATTATAAATCGGAACTGGCATCCAGCTGTGGTTGTACACATGACCACCATTAAAACTATAACTACTCATACACCTTTTCGTCCAAGGCTCCCGCTTCCTGTGCGTCCGATTCCCAGTCTCTTGAAAATCCATCTTGCTTATTTTTAAAATATTCACGATACCATTCATTGGCGATGATCATGGACATGACCTCGTTGGTACCTGTCCATATGGAGGCTAGTCTAAGGTCCCGAACAATCCGTTCTATGGGAAAAATATTGGTATAACCGATGCCCCCCATGACCTGCATGGAGTGATGGGCGATTTTCTGACATGCTTCGGTGACAAATTTTTTAGTTTCAGAAACCATCCTTCTAATACGTTTGGGCTCTATACCGGCGTCCACCCCTCGGGCGGTGGTATAAATCATGGCGCGG
This sequence comes from Thermodesulfobacteriota bacterium, assembly GCA_034189135.1. Classification (NCBI taxonomy): domain Bacteria; kingdom Pseudomonadati; phylum Thermodesulfobacteriota; species Thermodesulfobacteriota bacterium. The sequence continues at coordinate 50,839 of JAXHVO010000062.1, forward strand.
GTGGCATCAAGCAGCATGGCGGCCTCGGCAATCTGGAAACTGACCCCCTGAAACTGATTAATTGTTTGGCCGAAAGCCTTTCGCCGGGTAGTGTAGGCGGTGGCAATCTCCAGGGCGGGTCTTGCCGCGCCGATGGTCATGGCTGCTGTTCCCAGGCGTTCCGGTATCATCATGGTATTAAACACGGCATAGGCCCTGTTGATTTGCCCCACCACATTTTTTTTCGGTACTTTGACATCTTTAAATACAATGCGGCCTGCGCTACCCCCCCGGCAGCCCATCAGGCCGTATAAATATTTGGTTTCCACCCCGGGGCCGCGATCCACAATAAAACAGGTGAGAGCCTTGTGAGGCTGGGCGTGGGGATCGGTTTTGGCATAAACAAGGAAGTAGTCCGCCCCTTCAGCGCCTACAATAAATCTTTTTTGACCGTTTAATAAGAAATAATCTCCCTTATTTTCAGCAAAAGTGGTGGTTCCGAAAAAATCAGAACCGCCCCTGGGTTCGGTGAGACATTCAGCAGCAAAGAGATCACCTTTTAAAAGGGGTTTGACATACTTTTCCTTCTGGACGTCGGTTCCGTGAAGAATAATTGCATCACAAACCAGTTCGGCACCCACGCCAAAAACACAGGCAAAAATATAACCCAGGGTGCCGACTTCTTCCATAACCATGCAGGTGGTTACCCAGTCCATATCTCTACCACCCCATTTTTGGGGGAAACGGCATCCCATCAGGTTTCTTTTTCCGGCTTCTTTTAGAAACTCTTTGGGAAACCGGATCAGGTCTTGGTCCATATCCAGAATCATCTTTTTTGGGACCCATTTGACGAGGTCCCTGACTTCTTCCCTTAATTTTAATTCTTTTTTGGATAGAAGGTAATCAAACATTATTTTCCCCCTTATTTCTCTAATTCGTTAATTCGATGACGTATTTTATATAGATTTCTTTGAACGTCCGGCCTTTCCCGCTAAGCGGGGCTTAACGGAAAGTAATAAAAAAATGATTCTTAGCGTTCTTTGCGTCTTGCGGTGAAAATAAAACATTATACGTAATCGTATTTAAAAATATATGTACTCAGTAAGTAATAAATCCGCTATATTTATCTATCAATTGTGCCAAACACTTGATTGCTGTCATTGACTTCGTCAATGGTAACATTAGCCATTGTATTTTTCAGTTTATCCTTACCATTAACCAATACCGGAATATAATTGGACGTGATTCCCTTTAAGAGGTTTTTCGATTTTTTCTGTTTACCCTCTATCAGGATATCAAGGGTTTGGCCTATAAATTTATGATAGAAAACATTCCTTTTAAGCTTTCCCAGCGTTCTCATCTCTTGACATCGTTCCTTGATAACGTTTGAGTCGACCCGGTCAGGATAAGAATAGGCGGGAGTCCCTTTTCGAGGGGAAAATGGAAATACATGAAGGTAGGAGACCGGCAACTGTTCAATTAAAGAGTAGGTATTCTCAAATGCCCGGTTTGATTCACCTGGAAAACCGATGAGCGTATCCACACCGATTGCACTGTCCGGCAACAGCTTATGAATTTTTTCCACCAGGTCAATGAAAAATGATCTCGAATAGGGCCGGTGCATTCTTTTTAAAATGAAATCATCGCCGCTTTGCAACGGGATATGAAAATGATGGCAGATTTTTCCCGGGCCTGTGCCGGATTGAGCGACAAGTTTGATGATATCCTCTGTGAGCTCAAAAGGTTCTATGGAGCTGAGCCGAATACGATCAATGGTGCATGAGTTGCGAATACGGTATAAAAGGTCAAGGAGACCCAATTTCCGTTGGCCGAGGTCCAAGCCATAATGACCGAGGTGAATGCCGGTAAGAACAACTTCGTGATAACCGGCCTGATGAATTTTTTTGATATTATCCAGTACCTGTTTTGGTTCAAGACTCCGGCTGGCTCCCCTTGCATAGGGAACGATGCAGTAGGTACAAAAGTCACTGCAGCCATCCTGTATTTTTAAGAAAGGTCTGGTGCGGTATCCTAAGCCGACCGATGGCATGGGATTAAAATGGTGTATTGTCTGTTTTAAATCAGGGGAGGGGAGAATATTTTCTTTTCCGCTAAGGATCATATCGGGAAGTTTGTGTTTGTCAAAATGGCCAATGACATGGTGGACTCCTTTGATTTTTTTAATTTCTTCAGGTTCGGTTTGAGCATAGCATCCTGTAACAATGATGCGTGCCCTGGGATGAGAGCGTATGGCCTGTCGTATGGCCTGTCTGGACTGCATGGATGCTTTCTGCGTGACGGTGCAGGTATTGATAATGCACAGATCCGCTATTTCTTTATCATGCAATATCACCCACTGTCCATCATCAGACAGCCTTTGGGCGATGGTTTCTGATTCGTACTGGTTGACCTTGCATCCCAATGTGGTGATGGTAAATTTAGGCATCTATCCATCCACCTCCAATCACCTCATCATCTTTATAAAATACAGCCCCCTGCCCGGGTGTCACTGCTGACTGGGGAATTTCAAAATTGATGGTAGCTGAAGTGCTACCATCAGGAATAAGTCTGGACCGGACTGCCTTATGACGGTATCTTAAACGGATATCTACATCTAATGGTGCGGGTGGTTTATCTGTAATCCAGTTGATTTTGCTGACCCGGCAACTTGATGAAAGGAGGTCTTTTTTTAATCCGACCACAAGCCGGTTATCATTTATATCCAATCTAACCACATAATAAGGTTCGGCAGCAGGACAGTTGATACCACGCCTCTGACCGATGGTAAAAAGATGAAGTCCATTATGCTTGCCCAGAATGTGGCCTTTCATATCTACAATATCCCCGGGTTTGGCTTTGAAGTTCTGTTGCTGCAAAAGAAAGTTTCCGTATTTATTATCTTTGATAAAGCATATGTCCTGGCTTTCTTTTTTTATTTGCGGACGAAGCCCTTTTTCCTGTGCCAGTTTTTTTACAGCTGATTTTGTCATTTTTCCCAATGGAAAGCATGCACGGGCCAGCTGCTTTTGAGTCATAAAAGCCAGAAAATAAGACTGATCTTTTTTTCTATCCATACCGCGAAACAGATGAAATTTGCCTTCACTGTCAGCCGATGTCCTGGCATAATGGCCGGTAGCAAGGCGAGATGCTCCCAGCTTACGGGCAAAGGTAAATAACGTGCCGAATTTTATGGAAGGATTACACACCAGGCATGGATTAGGGGTTTTCCCGGAAAGGTAAGTTTGGGTGAAATAATCAACAACCTTTAGTTTGAAGTCCGCACTTATATCTATGATTTTTACTGCAATTCCAAGCTGGTTTGCAATATCGGTAAACTTGTTATTATAAGAAGGAAAAGCTTTGGTTTCAAACCCGGAAAGAAAATGGATACCGATGACAGGGTGCCCCTGCTGTTTTAAAAGGTATGCTGCTGCAAGAGAATCGATGCCGCCGCTTAAGGCAATGGCTGTTATCTGCTTCATTCAAAAAAAGTCTGGGTTATCTGGCGAATTTCCATAGCCCGTGTGGGGCAGGCAGTTACGCAAAGTTCACATATACTGCATTTTTCTTGTTCGAACTTAACAGACATTTCCGGCCGTTCCACAGAAAGGGCACCTGTTGGACAAACAGCGGTACATGCGCCGCAATGGGTGCATTTTTTCTTGTCACGGCTGATTTCCTGGGACGCATTTTCAACATGTACACCCTTGTTCTTTAGATATTTTACTCCCTCTTTGAAGTTTTTTTTAGAGCCCGAGAGCTCTAGAACCATGACACCTTCTTTTCTTGGAAAAACCGTCGCGTTGAGAATATTAAAAATCAGGTCGTAATCTCTGGTCAGATAGCAAACGATCGGTTCCTGGACCTTTGTTTTGTCAAAGCGAAGAATAAGTATCTTTGAATACAAGGTAAACCTCCAGAAAATCCTTTATTTTTTATCATTAAAATATTATCATAAAGACAATTGAAAACACTGTCAACATTAACATGTACCCGATCAAGGGTAAATGCAATTTATAACTGTGAACCTGGCCACCTGTGAATTTTCTGTGTCTACTCATGTAGTCAGGCTGAAGCTATTTAGACTGAAGGCTGAAGAGGTCAGGGGTATGATTGCCGTACTTTGATGAATTATTTTTGTACCAAACATACCCTCTAAATGCGTTTTCCCCTGACAATCTTCAGCCTATCCGCCTCAATAGCTACAAGTTTCCAGCGGGGATGGTTTCAACATGAACCGTTTTGCCTATCGAACCACAGGACTTGCCATAAAAGCGCTCGCCGGCCTTTCAAAGGCAAAAATAAATGTGCATGGGACGGATCATATTCCCCACGGCTCCGTCATTTTTGTTATCAATCATTTTACCCGAATTGAAACCCTGCTGATGCCGTATTACATCTTTAAATTAACCAAAACCCCGGTATGGTCTCTGGCCGATTATGGGCTGTTTAAGGGCACGCTGGGCACCCTTCTTGATATGGTGGGTGCAGTTTCCACTAAAGATCCGGACAGGGATTTGCTGATCGTAAAAAGCCTCCTTACCGGAGAGTCTTCCTGGATCATTTTCCCCGAAGGCCGGATGGTGAAAAATAAAAAAATAGTAGAAAAGGGGCAATTTATGATCTCATATGCCGGTGGAAAGCACCCTCCCCATACCGGTGCCGCCACTCTGGCGCTGAGAACGGAATTTTACCGGCAGCGTCTGGCAACAATGAATGAAAAAGTTCCCGAGGAAGCAAAATATATAATGGAACTTTTTCAAATTGATTCCATTGAGCCGGTACTAGAAAAAAGTACCTATATTGTTCCCGTGAATTTGACTTATTACCCGATCCGAGTCCGGGAAAATATTTTGAGCAATCTTGCCGTTCAGTTGGTTGAAGATATCCCGGAAAGAGCGGTGGAAGAAATTATGGCTGAAGGCACCATGCTGCTTTCCGGGGTGGATGTGGACATACGATTCGGTAAACCTATTTCGATAAAAGAATGCGTTCAATCCAAAGCGATAAGCAGGGATATTTCAAAAAAACAAAGAATAAAATTTGATGATAAACTTCCTTCATTGCTGAGAATGCGGAAGGAAGCTTTAAGGATTATGCAGCGATATATGTCGTCGATTTACTCTTTAACCACAGTCAATCACGACCATCTTTTTGCTTCAATGCTCAGAATGACTCCCCGGAAAAAAATTAACCCGAAGAATTTGATGAGAAGAGTATTTCTTGCAGCATTATTTCTAAGAGACCAGACCGAATTCTATCTCCATAAAAGCTTGGAAGGGAATCAAACACATCTGCTTACAGACGATCGGTTGAACAAATTTTCCGATTTTCTCGAAATCGCCCTGGAAAAGAATATCGTGAAGAAAAAAGGAGATATTTTATTGAAGGACCGGTCGAGATTCTCTTCTCCTTACGATTTTCATCGTGCAAGAATAGACAACCCCATAGAAGTGATGGCCAATGCGGTCGAGCCGCTCATCATACTGCAACGCAAAGTTCGAAAGCTTGCCCGCCAGCCCGGATTCTGGATAAAACGCAAAGTGGCCGGGTATCTGATTAAAAAGGCAATCGATGAATATGAAACAGACTACAATGAATTTTATATAGAGGGGGAATCTAAAAATAAAGAGGTGGGAATGCCCCGTCTGGTTAAAGGGAGATCGAAGGATACGGGAGTTGTTCTCATCCATGGGTATATGGCCGCTCCACCCGAGGTAATAGGGCTTGCAGACTATCTTGGCCGAAAGGGATTATGGGTATATGTACCAAGGGTGAAAGGTCACGGGACTTCTCCTGAAGACCTGGCTGTTCGATCATATAAGAACTGGATTGAATCAGTTGATGACGGATATGCCATAATAGACAGCCTTTGTAAGCGTGTGGTGGTGGGGGGATTTTCCAACGGTGCCGGTTTGGCCCTTGAACTGGCGGCCAGAGTTAAAAATATTGAAGGTGTTTTTGCCGTTTGCCCCCCACTAAGGCTTCAAGATTTCTCATCAAAGTTCGCATCTGCGGTAGATGTGTGGAACAAGTTGATGAACAGGGTTCACCTGGATGACGCCAAAATGGAATTTGTGGAAAATAACCCGGAAAACCCTCATATAAATTATTTGCGCAATCCCATTTCCGGTGTAAGAGAACTTGTGCGTTTGATGGATTCAGTTGAGCCAAAATTGGCCGACATAAAAGTGCCTGCACTTATCGCACAATCCCAGGGAGATCCTGTGGTAGACCCGAAAGGCTCAAAGAGAATTTTTGAGCTTTTAGGTTCAAAAGACAAGGAATACATCCTTTTTAATTTTGAACGCCACGGCATATTATTGGGGGATGGGTCAAAAAGAGTGCATAAAGCCATATGGGACTTTATCAGGCACCTGTAACATATCAATTGCATTTGGGTTTGTGTTTTTTTATTGATTTACGGGTAGGATGCGGGTTAGGGGATACTGAGTGAGAGCTGCTCAATGTTGGGACATTTATTATGGATTATCCATAGTGAATACCAATGATAACAGTTGGAGGAATATATGTTTTATAATTCTCAGGAAAGAAAAATTAATTTTGGCCTGCTGGTGATGCGCGTGGGTTTGGCTGTCATTCTTTTAATCCATTCCATGCCCGGATTGATTGGCGGAGCTGCCTACTGGAAAAAAATAGGGACTGGCCTAAGCTTTATAAATATCGGCCTTCCTCCGGAAGCAATCGGCTTTATTATGATGCTTTTGGAGTCACTTGGTGCACTGAGTCTGTTGTTCGGCTATTTATTCAGGCCATTTTCCATTGTGCTGGCGATATTGTATTGTCTCTATTTCTTTAATTATTATAACATCGGTTACCGAACATTGATGTTGTATTCCTTAAGCCTGGCTTCGGTCTTTATCGGTTTTGTAAACACAGGGCCGGGGCGATATGCCATAGCGGTCAAACTGGAAAAAAAGTAATATAAAAAGGCCAAACTGAAATAGTATGAACTTTATCGCCGTGATCATTCTGGTAGTCATCTTTGCCGAATTTATATTAAATTTCATTGCTGAATTATTAAACCTGAGGATGTTGCGAAGCGAAATTCCCCATGCCTTTCAAGGCTGGTATGATGCCAATCGTTACAGTCAATCACAGGAATATCTTAAAACAAATACGCGATTTGGCTGGGTCGTTTCAGCCTTTGATTTGGTTGTTTTTCTTCTCTTCTGGTTTTTAAAAGGGTTTCCCCTGGTGGATGGTTGGGTACAGGCATATCATCAGGGGCCTGTGATCAGCGGAATGATTTTTATCGGTGCCCTGGTATTAATAAAGGCTGTTTTATCCCTGCCCTTTAGCATTTATTCGACATTTGTTATTGAAGAGCGCTTTGGTTTTAATAAAACCACCGGATCCACCTTTGTAAAGGACTTGGTAAAAGGATTGTTTTTGGCAGTCATTCTGGGAGGGCCTCTTGTTGCAGGGATTCTGGCCTTTTTTGAATATGCCGGTACAGGTGCCTGGCTGTATTGCTGGATAGCTGTTGCCCTGTACATGCTTGCAGTTCAGTATATTTCACCTACCTGGATTATGCCTCTTTTTAATAAATTCACTTTACTGGAAGAAGGCGAGCTCAAAAAGGCAATTTTCTCCTATGCGCGTTCGATAGACTTTCCTTTAGAAAATGTTTTTGTGATGGACGGGTCAAAACGTTCGGAAAAATCAAACGCTTTTTTTACCGGGTTTGGTAAACACAGGCGTATTGTTTTATTCGACACGCTGATAAAACAGCACAAAGTTTCAGAACTGGTAGCTGTTCTGGCCCATGAAATGGGACATTACAAGAAAAAACACATACAAAAGACGCTCATCATAGGGGTGGCGCAGATGGGAGTCATGTTTTTCCTGCTGTCGATGTTTATTTCTTATCAGGGACTGTTCGATGCTTTTTATATGGATAAAAAATCAATTTATGCCGGTTTGATCTTTTTTGGCTTATTATACTCTCCGGTGGAATTATTTACCGGTCTTTTGATGCAGATGTTTTCTCGGAAGAATGAATATGAGGCGGATAAGTTTTCAGTGGAAACCACCAAAGATCATACTTCAATGGTGAGTGCATTGAAAAAGCTTTCCGTTCACAACCTGTCGAATCTTTTGCCTCACTGGCTGTATGTATTTTTAAATTATTCCCACCCACCGGTTTTAAAACGGGTGGAAGCGATTGAGAATATAGCACCCACTATAGTCGAAACGTAATATCAAGAAAGATCGTGAATACTCAGGTGGATAGGCTGAAGACTGTTAGGAAAAAACGCATTTTGATACCACGCTTGGTGTAAAAATCACATTCCACCAAAGTACGGCAATCATACTCTTTTGATCCCTTCAGCCTTCAGTCTAAACATCTTCAACCTGACTACACGAGTAGTCACGAATACATTTCCTTTTCGATTTCTTTCACACAATACTTAAAAAGATCAATCAGGGAAACTTCAAAACGATTATTTGTCTGCGCATTCTCTATCAGGCGGGCAACACGATCTTTGAGCATCGGCCATATTTTATTAACGGCTTCTGATAAAAATATTGCCGGTTCTTCAAGTACCAGGATTCCTTTTCCCCGACCATGGTGTTCGGCCAAAAGATAAAGGGCCAGCAGCCGTTTAAAGATTTCCACCAGGGCATCATTTTTCCAGGAAACATCATCTTTGAATAGACGGTCAATCAGCTTTTTAACTGAGAAACCGCCAAGTCCTCCGATAAGACCGCCGAGCAGGGCGCCTCCGCCAAGGGAAAGCCCGCCGGCCATAATGTCAGCAGCCAGTCCAGAAAGGACACCTGAAAGAAATCCCGCCAGGAACCCAACCTCCTTTTCCGTGTAGGTGTTTCCAGTCAGGCCTGAAACTTGCTTAATATCGGCTTCGAACTGTGCCCGGCCTTCAGCCTCAATAAGCCAATGTTGTACCAGATGTGTAACATATGCATCGATTTGATTCTGCAGTTCGGATTCGAGTTTTCTAAAAACCTCTTCTGGCTCCTGGTTGTCGTCTAAAGAAAAACGCTGGTGAGAAGTATGAAGTACTACTTGGGCAGCAGCTCGGGCGCATGCCTCTAAAACCGTATCCTGTTGCTGCTGAAAAATATGAATCAGCCTTGACAGGCCTTTGGCCTTTTCCGGTTCGAGCAGAGGCAGAATCATGTTTAACAGTCGTAACTCCTGGTGCCAGCTTCGGGAGAAAGCATCCAGTACCGTTATATCCTTAAGGCATTTAAAATGACCAAATTGAGAAAAGTAGGCTTTTTCAAGGTTTTTAAGATCGATGACCGAAAATTGCAAAGAGGTATCGATCCTGTTTAAAACCATCACAACAGGCTTTTTTAAAGCATCAAGCAGTTTTAATTCATCATTGATATAACCGGCATCTTCAGGTTTTTCCTGGGCATTTACCTGATAGAGGACAACATCGCTTTGGGCACGGACATTTCTGGCAGCAGAAAAAGAGCAATACAGCGCCCGGTTAAATAGCTTGTCCACCACTTCATTCATGATCCATCCGATCCTGCCGTTTTCACGTTCAAGACGGGTCAATAACTTCCCTACATGTCCGAAACCTGGTGTATCCCAGAGCCATATGACATCATCTTTCCCCTCGAGATATACATGCCGTTCCGGTTCCACAGTCACATGGGGAGCGTCATCTATTTCTCCAATGTCTTGTCGAAGCAGCGTCCGGGCTAAAGTCGTTTTTCCGATATTGGTATGCGAAATGATGCTGATCAAAATTTCGGTTTTTTTACTCAACGATTTTTCTCCATAATGCGGCGGTAAGTTCTGAATCATTTTTACGGCCTGTTTTTTCCAGGTTGGCCCAAAAAAAGCGATCCAATCCGACATAATCATCAAGCAGGGTCTTCCAGAGCAAGAAACGGGAGTTTTGTTGTTTCCTGGTAAGTCTTGAATAATCCACAATCACGATGCAGGAGTTTAAACGCTGAAGAACCTTGTTTAAAAATTCGCCATGGACTTCGTTTTCAGGGGTTTGTGCGGCGTTAAAGCAAAACACCGGAATATTCTCCTGATTGAGTGATTGGGGAAGATTTCCTCCCCATGGGATATTTTCAACCACAAGTTTTTGCTGATATCCGTAAACCCTTTCAAGCGCTTCGTTTAACAGGTGTAGATTTTTATCATCCAGAGAATAACTGTACGTATAAAGGGCAAGTTTTGTTGGGCCTAAACGCCATTTATTATAGTAAGACTGGGTCAGGTCCGGTTCAACAGATCTGGATAGTTTCCTTATTGTAAGACCTGTATAAAAAAGGAGCAGAAACCTGGGAAGAAGAATATAAAAAACAGCCGATGCGGCGAAAAGATGTATCCATGCCGCGCCCATCGTTTCTTTTGGCAGGGTTTGTTGAGTGAATAGCAGGACAGGTGCAAAAATAACTTTACCAATGCTCATGACAATTGATTTGTCGAAGGTTGAAAACCAGGCAAACTGATATTGCTGAAAGAGGCCTCTTAAATAAAGGCCGGCCACCACACCACCTGAAAGGGAAATGGCCATACCATGTAGAATTAAGGAAAGTCGGGCAGTTGACAATACATAGGCCTGTTGTAACCATAGTCTAATAAAATAAATCCTGGCATTTCGTAACAGGTTGGATTTATTTGATTTGTTTGGGAAAAGCAGATTAAGTTTATCCTTTGTAATTCTACCAAAATTGATCAGTTGAAATGCCATTTTTGCAGGTGGAAGGATAGATTTTCGTAAGACGGTTTTCTTAAACAGCAATGCAAGGTAGATCGCAAGATTCCAAACAAGGAGAATCATTAAGGGGTTTAGCAGTATGTTGACCCTGTGGCCGGAACCGAGATAGTTTGCGCCTAAACCGATGAAAAAACTTACCAGCAAGATCACGCCCAACCTGCCAGGTTTGAAGTCATGGGGCATGTAATAGGAGGAGAAGTTAATATCATGGTGACGGCCGGCAATTTTTTCAAGACTGCGACTGAACCTGGTAAAGAAATCAGTATCTTTAAGGAAGGGCGCCATATTTTTTCGAACCGTTTCCAACAGGGAAGGAGAAAGGATAACATCTTTATGATCTGTTTCCCCAAGTGCCCTGAAAAATAATATTCTTCGTGCGTCCTTTTCCAGCATTGATCGCTATCCCGCCTTTGGTTCGCCTGTTAAAATCTGTTTAAAGCCTTTTAATGTACCTTTCCACCCAGTATCATCGCCTGCCATGATGGAGATAATAACGTTATCTTCCACACTGACTTCAAAAACAATCTCCTCTTCTCCAATCTTGAATACGGCTTCTCCCCATCTTTCAGCGGGAAAGCCGATTGCTTCACAATCATAATCCGTACGAATTTCTCCGGTCATACGTATTTCACTCATGGCGTTCCTCCAATTATTGTTCAGTTTCCATGTCTTGTTGCGTAACGTTTTGCAAAAGCCTCAATCCATTATGCAATATGTATACTCTGTATCAGAGAAGAGATTGGATTTGCAACCATCTGTTTTTAAATAGCAACTTAATCCTTGACGCATTGCATTAAACCACATATGCTGCAAAATGTCTATGATGTTGAAATCACTTAATATCATTGCTATCTATGGACGGGCTTTTTGCAGAGGTCTCTAAATATTTCATAATTTTTTCCATTATAATATTGTGAAACATACTGCTATTACTAAAAAAAAGTGGGTTATATTTTCACTTGTTGCTGTGGCGGTTTTTATGTCGACGCTTGATAGCAGCATTGTAAATATTGCTCTGCCTGCCATCATGAAAGATTTAAAGGTTCCGCTTACAACCGTTGAATGGATACCCATGATTTATTTGTTAACTGTATCGTCACTGCTGCTTTCTTTCGGACGGCTAAGCGATATAAAGGGACGTAGATGGGTGTATTGCCGGGGTTTTTTTATTTTTTCCATTGCATCTTTATTATGTGGTGTATCACCGGATGCCAAATGGCTGATTGCTGCTCGAGCCTTGCAGGGTATTGCTGCTGCAATGCTCATGGCTTGTTCCCCCGCGCTTGTCGTTGATGCCTTTCCGGCCTCTGAAAGGGGACGGGCACTGGGAATGGTGGGAACAGCAGTTGCTGCAGGATTAACTGCCGGTCCGCTACTTGGCGGCCTGATTATTGAATTTTTTTCATGGCGGGCAATATTTTTTATTAATATTCCCATTGGTATCGTATCTGCGATTTTAGCTTTTCAAATTCTTAGAGGGACAAAAGGTGAAATTGTTAGAAGAGAACCTTTTGACTGGAAAGGCGCAGGATTGCTGGCGTTCGGATTTAGCCTGTTTATTTATGTAATATATAGGGCGTATGACTGGGGATTTGTTTCTGCACCAACAGTTTTACTTTTATTGGCTTCAATTATTTCTCTGGTGTGGTTTTTCAAGATTGAAAAAGAATCGAATTATCCTATATTTCAAACGTCTCTGTTAAGCATTCGTATCTTTATTTTGCCGGTTATCTCAGCGGCCGTACTATTTATCAGTCTTTTTACTGTGGTCTTCCTGATGCCTTTTTATCTTGTTTATCCCTATGGGTTTTCTATTGATAAAGCAGGATATACCATGGTGATCCCTTTTGCATTTCTTTTTTTTATAAGTCCTTTGTCCGGTTACGTTTCAGACAGTATCGGATCACGCATACTTTGCACATTGGGGATGCTGCTGATGTCCATCGCGATGTTTATGTTGTCTAATCTAACACCCTCACATGCATTTATTTCGGTTGCCTTGCCCCTTGCCTTGGTGGGTATCGGTACCGGAATTTTTATATCACCAAACAATGCACTCATTATGAGTGCCACCGGTCAGGCTTACCGGGGGGTGGCATCCGGTAGTGTGGCCACATCGCGGAATATTGGTATGGTATTAGGAGTAGCGATGTCAGGGCTCATTTTTAACAGTATCTTTCATTCACTTAGCGGGGGACTTACCTTAAAGGTTTATAAACCGGAAATGGAAATGTTTTTTATGACTGCCTTTAAATGGGCAATGCGTGCCGGAGGAATAGTTGCCGCAATGGGTGTGATTGTTGCCTTTTTACGCGGGCCTGGGACAGGGCATAACTAGTATATGAGCTTTTCAAGTTGATTTTTCTTGAAGGATATATCGAATATGGTTTCTCATGTGATTTTTAACATCTTTATCTGTTTGTTGAGCATCGTTTTAATGTGGAGCGGTGCTAATTTTGTTGTAACCCATGCGTCGATTATCGCCCGGCGATTTAACATTTCGGAATTGGTTATCGGTCTGACAGTTGTGGCCATGGGGACTTCCGCTCCTGAACTTTTGGTAACCGCTACAGCTGCCTTTAAAGGTTACGCGGACATTGCAATGTCAAACATTGTAGGCTCCAACGTCTTTAATTTTGGGATTATTCTGGGGCTGATGGCGGTTATTAAACCCCTGCCAACAAATAAAACCATAATCTTTAGAGACGGGTTGATTCTATTTGGCGTCATTGTTTTCATTTTTCTTCTTCTTGTTTGGATGGATCTTGCATTGAACCGTGCAGCCGGTGGCCTTCTTCTTTTAATACTTCTTTTGTATATCACCTTTCTTCTTTTTAAGAGGAAGTCTATACCACTGTACACGGAAGCGCCTAATGTGATAATAAACTCCGCTTTTAAAAATTATATTTTACTGTTGCTGGGATTTGTTTTTTTAGGCTTTGGCGGAAATTTCATGGTCGAGTCAGCCACCAGCCTGGCTAAGGCAGCAGGAGTGAGTTCCTGGGTGATCGGCATGACCATTGTTGCAGGTGGCACATCCTTTCCGGAGTTGGTCACCTGCCTGGCCGCTTCAATTAAAGGCAGAAATCATATGCTTCTTGGCAACCTTATCGGGAGCGATATGTTCAACTTTGCCGGAGTGTTGGGCATTACGTGCATCATGCGGCCCATTCACGTATCTCCTTTGGCTTTACCCAGTTTTTATGCGCTTATAGCCATGATGGCAACGGTTCTTATTTTCATGCGTACCCGATGGCAGATAGGCCGGGTGGAAGGATTTTGTCTTATCCTGTTTGGTTTTGCCAGATGGCTGATTGACTTCTGCGGTTAAAATTTTCGCTTTCCTCGATTAAGGTCAGGGACCTTCAACTTTAACTCAAACGGATAAGTGCAGACGTGGAAAATTATCATTTTTGGTTCTTCTCCAAATTAGTTGGAGAAGAGGGTTCCAGGATTCCAGGGGTCAAGGATTCAAGTGTTTGTTTTCTAAAGATTTTATCAGCGCTTTTAACATTCTTTCGATCTCTGCTATGTCTTTTTTTGCTGTATCCAATTCACCTTTATCAATGAAGCCTATATCTACTGTTAATCATATCTGGGTTTCCAGCTCACCAGCCGAACCATAAGAAATGTAAAGCAAACCAATGTAATCAAGGGTTGTCTTTCTTCCATATCCTTCTGCAATATTAGAAGGAATAGATACATCGGATCTTCTTATCTGTGAAGTTAGACCATATCTTTCTTCATTGGGGAATTTTGCTGTTATTTGATATATCTTCAAACAAAGTTCCTATGACTTTTACCAGACATTCAATTCTTTGTAACGCTTTAGCATTTCACTCGAACCCTGGAAGCCTTGGCCCCTTGAACCCTCTGGAACCACACCGGTTCACTTGAAGATTATTCACATGCTTTGACTGAATTAACTACAACTAATCGGGAGATGCTCCCCATTTTTCAACGGTCCGATTAATTTAGCCCTTATCTTTATCTTCCGATTTATCCAATTCTCCAAGAACTTTAAACACAAACCGTGCGGGCCATTCTGTCATAGCGCCACCCAAGGCGATTGCCACAGCGGTGGCTTCCTGAATCTCTTCTCTTGTTGCCCCCAGATCAGCAGCACTGCTGACGTGATATTCAATTCAGCCGTAACAGCTGTTATGAATGCTTATCCCCAGTGCGATTAATTCTTTGTATTTTTGCTTAAGTGCACCACCTTGTAAAGCATTTGATTCAAGCTTTCCTATTTCGGTGAACGTTTTAATACCGATTTGACTCATCTGCCAGTTATACTTCTTCCTGGTCCTATTGATTTCATCGATGCTGGGAAACATGTTCTTCTCCTTTGAAAAAATAAGTTTGGGTTTTGAATATTACCGAGGCCTTTTCCTGAACATTTTCGGTAGAACCGTTACATCTTTATTGGTGTTACCGTGATGTTCAATAACTTTCATCGGATCCCAAGGGGGTGAGAGCTTATCAAGTGCAACTGGTCGGGCACGCCATTTAAAAACATCTTCAACCGGTGCATTAATGAGCGATTGTTTGCTATAGCTGGTTTTCTCATTTAAAACGGAATATATTTTTGTAGAAACAGTATAGTCGTTTTTACTATTGATCGTTTTATTTTTCGCCTAATATTAAAAACACTTTTCGTTTAAAAAAAAGATCTCCACCTTTTATGATAAAATATTTAGAAAGATCGGGATCGTTTAAACCTTTTTCTAACAAGTGGCTAATCTTTTTTTTGTTTTCTGACGATTGCTGGGCATGCCCGAGATATTCTTGAAGATGCAGCTCAATCTCAATCTCAAAGGTATTCTTAATTTTTATATTTCTTTGGTCATACAAGCTTTTAATGTATTCTTTTGGTAGTGTGATATGATGACTCACATCCACTGCTTTTTCGAATTCTTCAAAAAATCGATCGATCTTTTCATCTGAATGGGCGACAATATCTTGTATGCTGATACGCCCACCATTTTGGCAACACCGAGTCATTTCATCAAAAATTTTATCATATTCCTTAAAGTGATGAAATGCGGATCGACAGATAACGATTGAGAACGATTTGTTTTTAAATGGAACTTGCTCAACTGGGTGGCATAAAAAGCTTATGTTATTGATATTTTTTTTATTAGCTTGTTTTTGTGCTATTGCTATCATTCCTGTTGAGATATCCACACCGTGAACATATTTAACTTTTGGTGCTGCAAAAATAGCATATTCACCTGTACCACAGGCAAAATCCAATAAAGTATCCTGAGAAGATATTTCGC
The DNA here is from genome assembly GCA_034189135.1 of Thermodesulfobacteriota bacterium. Taxonomy (NCBI): domain Bacteria; kingdom Pseudomonadati; phylum Thermodesulfobacteriota; species Thermodesulfobacteriota bacterium. The sequence continues at coordinate 66,839 of JAXHVO010000062.1, forward strand.
AAAAATCGAAATAAGCTTTCTGATATTCAACATTTTTGGTGACTGACCAGTTGCTGAAATTCGTTGCCTGTTGGTCAAATTGTCTTTTTACAATTTCATGTATTTTCGACATTTCTAACAACCACTTTTTTTCACGTAGAAGTCCGGGGGTATGGTTAGACGCGTGGAAAACATTCTCATATTTTATGCACCCATAGTAATTCTCAAAAATATGTTTCATTTTGAATGAGAAAACTGTTTGAGTGTATTAGAAATCGTTAACAAAGAACTATAATTGAATATGGTCAATTTACCACAATGGTTCTAATGCCAACATAAATTTTAATCCAGTCCGTTTGTGCTTTCTCTACCATCTGCTATCTGAGGCTGGCAAGTACGAGTTAGTTTTTCATCGCTTAAAATGGAATATACTCAATAGAAACAAACATTCGTTTTTCAATCTTTGTTCGGTTCGAACAGGGAATCGCCTGACAAACCTTAGGTTTCATGAATCGTTGGGACCGGTCGGACATGAAAATTTTTAAGAAACGGTATAATGTCTTTAAAGCTGCAGTTACATGACAGCGGCAAGTTAATTGCTGCATAATCGGCAGGGGTTGCCGTTTAATTTTTTTGATATTATGGTGTGTTGGCAGAGAAATACTCTTCAGGAGAACGTTCAAGCAGGTCTATTTTTTCCTGATATTCTTTTATCTTGGACTTTTTCATTGCCAGAGAGAAATAATTGCTAATAGGCCGCCCTTTAACACTCCTGAAGCCAGTAGGCATCTGCTCAATCCGTTTGATTTCATTCTGAAGACGCTCTTTTTCTTTTTGTATTTTCTTATTTAATTTGTCTTGAGCCGTCTTCTTTTTTTCTTCTTCAATTTTTTTGTCTCTTTCTTCCCTTTCAATTTTTGCTGCTCTGTTTTCGGTTTCCAGTTCATCTATTATTCGTTCGAGTTCACTCTCGTTTTGTCCTGATTTCTTATCGTCGTCCCGGGTGTGAGGAATTTCTTTGATGATTTGGACATCTTTTGCATCATTGCTTGGTTCGGTATTACTGTATCGCCTGACACCGTTTTCGTCTGTCCAGGAGTAAATTCTGTCAGCATGGAGATCGGGGATAAAGAACAGAACGATTCCGCATAATCCAAGTATCGGCAAATACCTCATGCTTACCTCCTATCAAATTGAAAATCAGGGAGTTATCGATCATCGATCATATCAAGCAGTCGAATAATTTTATCTGCTTTATTTAACTCACCTATCCATGTTGCCGAAATGGCGTCATACCCCAAATGTGCGCCGAGAATCATACCAGCCAACATCCCCCTTGATGCGGAGTCACCGCCGGCCATAACATTTTCTATTAGAGAGGCATTTAGATCATTTTCATATTTGGCAATCAAATGAATCGTCGAAGGAAGTGCCATATCGATTTCACACGCCTGGCCGAAGCTATCGATGGCGGATACGGTGTCCACACCGGTACTTTTTAGCCCTTCATCCACCCATTTAGCCAGGGTGTCTTCCTTCAAATCTTCCCTGCGCACACGTTCCAGGGCTTCTGTGGGTGTACTACCCCTCAGTACATCCCAGATAACCCTGGCAAAAAATTCCGCACTTTCGACAACCAGCGGATTACGATGGCTCATCAATGTTTGTGACCTGGATGCAGTGATCATGGTGTCCAGGTCTTCAGTGTACGTATATACAATCGGGGCGATACGGGCAGCACCGGCAAGGTCGGTGGAATCGGAGCCAGAGGAATCGGGACCACTGCCTGCAGCAAAATTTTCGAGGGTTTCTTTGGTCGCTTTGTCGAAATACCCGTCGTAGCTTTTAAAAAGGCTTTTCCAGCTATGGGAAAAACGGGCAAGATCAAATCCCGAACACTCTGCAATGGATTCCAGCAGTACCAGTGTCTGATCTCCGTAATGGGTGAAATCCCCCTCGTTTTTTATTCCGTGATACGATTTGCCAAGGGGTTTTTCCAGATGTTCAACCCTGCCGAATTTTCTTTCAATCACATGGGTATTATATACCCAGTGAGCACCGAGCGCCAGTGAGTCTGCTACAAAAGATGCCATAACCATGCCTTTTGCTTTTAGTTTCATCTTTTATTCCTTTCGCTCTATAAGCTTTTTCCTCTACGATCTCTTACTTGCAGGTAACCCTGAAGAATCTGATCCTTGAGTTGGATACCACTTCAAATGTACCATTTAAACGAGGGGTCGGGGAGTTTTTCAATCTCTAATCAGCTTGTCCGGAGAAGTGCCCATTTGCCCGTATCCCCCTTAACAAATAATTCCGGCACTCTTTACACGCCCCTATCTTCTCAGTGAAATCCATACAGGCAGAAACGATCAACGCTGCCGTGGAGTTCTGTTCCTTGGGGCTGGTTCAAATCGAATCTCAGCGAGATAGCTGCCGTACGCCAGTTTCTCAAAATGATTGTTAAGGTGGATACGGGCAAATGGGCACTTCTCCGGACGAACCGCTACCAATCATTAAAGCTCAAACCGTTTACCAAAAAGGCCATTGATAAGAAACTCCCCGATGCCTTCATTTAAACATAAACGGCTGAACAGCAGCAATGATCCGCTACCTCCGATTTTGCTAAAATCATCATTGTATGGTTTTAAATTTATCTTTCGGCGCCCCGCAGATCGGACATTCGTCCGGGATCTTTTTATCGGTGACATAGCCGCACACCTGGCATACATGATAGGCATTTGCGGTATCCTTGATCACATGATAGATGGCGCGTTCATATAGCTTCGCATGAAAGGATTCTGCATCTCGGGCATGGCTGAAAGCCAAAGCGGCCGCTTTTTCCCCTTCATCTTCGGCATCTTTCAAAAATTTCGGATATTCATTTTCACTGACGGATTTTTCCCGTTGAAAAGACATTTCCAGGTTGGTGTCCGTATCTTTAACGATCATGTCTTTCACCAGGTATAACTGGCGAGTGGCATGCACCCGTTCCGCTTCTGCGATGGCCCGAAACAACAGTGCGATTTGCGGTACTTCTTCCTCGTCCGCCTTTTCCGCATAGGCCAACAGCCTGAAATACGCTTTTGCCTCACCGATAAATGATGTATAAATATTTTTTTTCGTTTTATCTTTCATAATACTGTACCTTTCTTACAAATACGCAGAGATGGTCCCATGACTCTGGAAGATTATGGCAGAAATCGGAAAAAACGTAAAGAATATATTCAAGCGGATGATGATTAGTTGGTATGGGTGTCCCCACAGCAACCGGTGATGTCTCGGTAACCCCCCAGGTTGTTATACAAAATCGTTTTTGCTTGACTTTAAAAACCCTATATTGTTCCATAAACCAAAGCCGTCCAACAGATCATTTTAAAGGGAGAACTGAATGAAATTTCATCACCTCGCGTCTCAAGAAGTTCTAAAACATTTTTCCTCTGGAATAAGCGGTCTGGGTGAAAATGAAGCACAAAACAGACTTGCTCAATACGGCCCCAACGAAATCACACGCAGACGTAAAATATCTCCCATACGGATCTTTCTTTCTCAGTTCAACAGCTTTATCGTGTATATACTCATCGCTGCTGTTATCGTATCGTTCACACTTCACGAATTCATAGACAGCGGGGTGATCATCGCCATTCTTATTGTGAACGCGGTCCTCGGCTTTTTCCAGGAATACAGGGCGGAAAAGGCCATTGAGTCGCTCAAGAAAATGGCCGCCCTTCAGACAACAGTGATCAGGGGTGGTGAAAAAAGGAGGATCGACAGCAATAAACTGGTACCCGGTGATGTGATTGCTTTCGAGTCAGGGGATCGGATACCCGCCGATGCCCGTATCGTCGAAGGATACCTGCTTGAAGTCATGGAGTCATCGCTGACCGGTGAAAGCCTGTCGGTAAAAAAGGATTCAGCACCTATCAATGATACCAGTACGCTTGGTGATATGAAGAACATGCTTTTCGCCGGTACCAATGTTACCAGCGGTTCCGGCAGGGCAGTGGTGGTGAGAACCGGCATGGGCACCGAGATGGGAAAAATTGCCGAATCGATTGAATCAGTTGAGGACGATGAAACGCCGCTGCAAAAGAGACTGGATAGGCTGGGGAGGAAGCTGGGGATTCTGACGCTCATTATCTGCGGAATCATCATCGTCTTCGGTATCTTCAAAGGTGGAAATATCCTTGAGATGGTCATGGTGGGTGTGAGTCTTGCTGTAGCAGCCGTACCGGAAGGCCTTCCAATTGTGGTGACCATTGCGCTGGCTTTGGGAGTCAAAAGGATGGTTCGCCATCATGCCCTGGTTAAGCGTCTTCACAGTGTGGAGACGCTGGGATGTACCACGGTCATCTGCACGGACAAAACCGGGACGCTGACGCGCAACGAAATGACGGTGACGAAATTGTACGTCAACGATAACATCATCGATATTACAGGAACCGGATACGGGACTTTTGGAGAGTTCTTTTCTTCAGGAGAAAAAATTGACCCCTTATCTGCTGAACTTCTCCTGAGAATAGGCGTTTTAAACAATGATGCGGAATTATCGGGAGAGGAGGGGGTGGTCGGCGACCCCACCGAGGGATGTCTGATCGTCAGTGCGGCAAAAGCGGGGCTGAAAAAGTCGATTTTAAGCGATCATTTCCCCCGGGTGAATGAAATACCCTTTGATTCGGAGAGGAAAATGAAATCAACGGTGCATCGCACCGGAGAAGGTCTGTGGATGACCACCAAGGGAGCGCCGGACATGGTTATCAATCTCTGTACTAGTATTGATGTTGGCGGCAAGGTGTCGCCCCTTTCCGATGGAATGAAAAACAGAATCATGGAAACCAACCGTAAATTCGCATCGCAGGCGTTAAGGGTGCTTGCCTTTGCTTATAAACCCCTGGATTACGATGAGGATGTTGACCGGTCCGATGAGAACGAGCTTATCTTGGTGGGTCTTCAAGGCATGATCGATCCTCCCCGTGACCAGGTTCGCAGTGCCATTGAAAAGTGTAGAAAGGCAGGGATTCGATCCGTTATGATCACCGGTGATTATGCACTTACGGCACAAGCTATCGCGCATCAACTGGGAATTGAAGGTGATGCAGTCACCGGAGAAGAGCTTGAAAAAATCAACGATGAGGCTTTGAAAAAAACGGTAAAGGAAGTCTCGATTTTCTCAAGGGTAAACCCGGAGCACAAGATACGGATCGTGCGAGCCTTAAGAGAAACCGGAGAGGTGGTTGCCATGTCCGGGGATGGCGTAAACGATGCGCCGGCACTCAAGGAGGCTGATATCGGCATTGCCATGGGCATTACCGGTACGGACGTGACCAAGGAAACGGCCGATATGGTACTCCTGGATGATAAGTATACCTCCATTGTCAATGCGGTGGAACAGGGAAGGGGCATCTACGAAAACATCAAGAAATTTGTCAATTACCTGCTTTCCAGCAATCTGGGTGAAGTGTTAATACTGTTTATCGCCATGATCATTGGCTTTAAAGACCCATCCGGAGTCATGGTGATGCCGCTTCTGGCGACGCAGATCCTCTGGCTGAACCTCATTACTGACGGACTTCCCGCAGTTGCATTGGGTGTGGATCCCATACGAAAAGGCGTCATGGAAGTATCGCCGCGCAATTCCGCTGAACCGATTATAACAAAAAACATGGCGACAAACATTATCATCATATCCGTCCTCATGGCAGCCGGAGTCCTCTTTCTCTTTAACCGGTTTCTTCCCGAAGGGGGGACCATCGCGCGAACAATTGCCTTTACTTCCATCGTCATGCTGGAGATGGTTCGGGTGACCATGATCCGTTCTCAATACAAGCTTCCATTCTTCTCAAACCTGTATCTGATCGGGGCAATCATTTTTTCTGTATTGCTCCAGGTGGCGGTCGTTTATGTACCGGTAATGAACATTATCTTTAAAACCACGGCACTCAGCCTTTACCACTGGGGCTATATGGGTGCGGTGATGGCAATTATTTTCGTTATAGGGGTGGTACTGACCCGGCTGATAAACCGAGAGGGAGATGGATGTTCAGGACACACTGATAGTTGATTATTTTCATATCGTCTGGAAGAAAATAATCTAACCGGTTCGATTCATCCCTTCGATATAAATCAAATTTTGAGGAATTAAGGCTTTGCTTTAGATAAGGGGTGTGAAAGTTGAGTTAATCCTTATTGTATCATTTTACCGGTTTTGCCTGAAGTTAAAGCGGCTGACTCGGTTCCAAGGATCAGTTTCCTTATATCGCTAATAATCATATAAAGTGAAGGAACGAGAATCAGGGTAATCACAGTGGCGAAAACAATACCGAAGCCGAGCGATATGGCCATGGGAATGAGAAATTTCGCCTGTCTGGATGTCTCAAATATCATAGGTGACAGCCCGCCAAAGGTAGTAAGTGTGGTGAGCATGATCGGTCTGAAACGCTGAATTCCTGCATGTTGAATCGCGTCGAGAATTCCAATTCCGGCACGTCTTTTTCTATTGGCAAAGTCTATCATGACCAGAGAGTCATTTATTACCACCCCGGATAAGGCGACCACACCGAACATGCTCATCACACTCAGGCTGTATCCCATTAAAAGATGACCCAGTACCGCTCCAACAATACCGAATGGCACGCAGGCCATGACTATGATCGGCTGGATGTAGCTGTTAAAGGGGATGGCCAGCATGGCGTAAATGGCGATTAGCGCCATCAAAAGCCCGTAAATAAGGCTCTCCATGCTTTCGCTCATATCGGCCTGTCGTCCCTCGAAACTGTAAGAGAGACCGGGATAGTCGACTTGCAGCTTGGGAAGCATGTCTGTCTTAAGAGAGTTTAAAACTTCTCCCGCCTTGCTCCTGGGCCGCACATCAGCCGAAACCGTCACCACTCTTTGGGCGTTTCTTCTGTCAATGCTGGTGTACGATCTTCCCCGGTTGAACGTCACGGCTTGTCTTAAAGGGATTTCCTTTCCGGAAGGGGTTTTCAGTATCATTTCTTCCAGATGGTACTCTGAGAGTCTTTCTTCCAGGGGGAGTCGCACGATGACTTTAACCTCGTTTTTTCCCCTGAGCTGTCTCAAAGCCTCTGATCCGTAATATGCGTTTCGAATTTGTCCGGCTATTTCCCTTGAACTCAAGCCCAGACTCAAAGCTTCAGGCTTTACCCGAAAGTCGATCTGTTGTTTTCCAGGGGTAAAACCGTCATCAATATCCGATACCCTCGGAAAGTAGGACAGCGAGTCGGCCAGATCTGCGCTTGCCTTTTTTAAAACTTCGAGATTATGGTGTCGCAGTTCTAGGGTGATGGCAGAACCTCTGCCCGGGCCACCCACATCAGATTCAAATTTTATCGATTCAATCCCCACAAGTGTGCCCGCCTTTTTTCTCCAACGCCTGGTAAACTCGGCAGTTGAAATCGGTCTTATATCCGGATCGGTTAAATACACCCTGATTCGACTTTGGTTCTCAACAATCCTGGCAAATATTCCCTTTAGCAGTTGGTCGCCGCCGTTATTTTCCGCAACTTGCCTGGCAGCGTTCACCACTTTTTCTTGGATGTTTAAGGTCTTCTGGACTGCTGTCCCATAGGGAAGGACGATGGTGGACTGAGAAAAATCAGATTCCACCTTTGGAAAGAGTTCAAACCCCATCCTGCCACTTTGTATAAAACCGATGGTAACAATGAGAATAGAGACACCCAAAAAAAGGGTAATATAGCGATTACTGAGCACAAATCTAAGAAAAGGACCGTAGCGCTCTCTGATGAACCTGGAAAAATGGGCGCTGAATTTGGTTTGCTTTTTTTGTATCCATCCAAACCAGCCTTCTGATTGCTTTTCTTTTTGATGGCCGAGGTGGGCCGGAAGTACAAAAAGGCTCTCTATTAGAGAGACGGCAAATACGCTGATCACCACAAAGGGGATGTGCTTGAATATTTTGCCCATGACACCCGGGATAAAAAGCATCGGCATAAAGGCCACCATGTTGGTTAGGACGCTGAAGGTCACGGGCATGGAAATTTCCCTCACACCGCGAATTGCCGATTTGAGCCACGGAAGGCCCTGTTGACGATAGTGGTATATGTTTTCGCCTGAGACAATCGCATCATCCACCACAATACCCAAGGCGATAATAAAGGCAAACATGGTAATCATGTTTATGCTGGCTCCCAGCGGAGAAAGTATAAGAAGAGAGCCAAGAAACGAGATGGGGATTCCCAGGCTGACCCAGAAGGCAAGACGTGCCTCAAGAAAGACGGCGAGCAGGATAAATACCAGACCTAATCCGATCAAACCGTTTCGTACCATAAGGTTCAGACGTTGTCGGTAGATGTCGGATCTGTCTCGTATGGTTTCGATGGACAGACCGGGAGCCAGATTCTGCCTGATGGATGAGAGGCGATCTCTTACCGCGTTTGAAACGGTGATCGGCGTTTGATCTCCAACCCGATATACTTCAAGCATAATGGCAGGTTCGCCGTTAAAGGTTGCAAAGCGGTTGGTTTCTTCAAAGTCATCTTTTATTTTAGCGATATTTTCCAGCAGTACTTCGGTGCCGTCATTGGAGGTGATAATCGGAATTTTGGCAAATTCATTTCCGTGGTAGCGGCGTTCCTTCATGCGAACCAAAACATCGCCTCCGCCTGTTTTGATCGCCCCTCCCGGAAGTTCCACCGAGGCAGTGGCTATCCTGTTGGCCGCCTCATCAAGGGTGAGATTATACGTTCGCAGAGTTTGTTGGGAAATTTCAATGCTGATTTCAAAATCGCGGATACCTTCAAGATCAACCTGGGTAATTTCAGGGTCTAACAGCAGCTTGTCACGAATTTCCTCTGCGGTATGTCTTAATACCCAGTCACTCTGCCTTCCAAAGAGGGCAAGTGACATCACCGCTCTTTTTCTCGCTGCGATTGCAACAGTGGGCGCTTCGGTCTCTTCCGGAAATGAGGTAATTCGGTCCACTTCATTTTTAATGTCCTGGGCAAACCGGTTCAGGTTTCCGCCCTCAATCATTTCTATACGGATCGTACCTGATCCTTCGTTGGCGGTGGACTTGATTTCCTTGACACCCTCAAGACCTTCCACGGCCTCTTCTACCGCGAGTATGATGCCTCTTTCAACTTCTTCGGGACTGGCTCCGGGATAGGCCACGCTGACGTTGACCACATCGAGCTCAAATTCAGGAAAAATCTCCTGCTTGATCATGCTTCCCCATAAAAAACCGCCAACGAGCAAAACCAACATGAGCAGGTTTGCTGCAACGGCATGTTTTGCCATCCATGCCATGGCGCCCAGGTGGTTTTTATTTTCCGGTAAGGGGCTAGTCATTCTTTCTTGGCCCCCGTTTTGTGGAATCTGCTCCCTTTATCCGTATGGGCATTCCTTCTACCGGTGCTGCGAGATCCGACGTAATAATTTTTTCCCCAGGTGAAAGTCCTTTTCCAATGATCACCACCGTTGTACCACGCCAGAGTGTTTCCACTGTTCGAATATGAAGGCGGTCGTTTTTTCCCCATACCCATACACGGGTGTCGTCTCTAAGCGCCGTTCTGGGTATTAAATAGACATTTTCGAGCTTGTCCCCTTCAATTTCAACCCGCACATATTCCCCGATGAGCATCTGGGGCTTGTGCCTGTTTTGCTGTTTCAAACCCATCGGGTCCTTGATTGAAATCAGCATCCGGGCCATTCGCCCTTCACTTTCCAGATCGCTCAACAGTCTTACCACATTGCCTACACGGGTTGAACCTTCCCTGTAGTAAACCTTTGCCTTTGAAGCAGAGTCGTGGGAATTCTTGGGTATGGATATCCATTTGAGACGGTCTGCGGGAATCGATACCTCAACCCAGTATTCGTCGGTGCCTGCCAACTCGGCGAGTTGATCCTGAGTCGTTACCTGGGAGCCCAGTTCAACATTTTTCGAGCGAACTGTGGAATTAAAGGGGATTTTGATTCGGGTCCTTAAAAGATTATCCTTTGCCTGTTTTAAGCTGGCCTGGGCTGATTTAAGGCTTGCCTTTGCCTTTTCCAGATGGGGTTTTCTTAAGGCGAGTTCGGAGTCGAGCTCTTTGGAATCTTTCCCGTCGTTTAACAGCTCCCATTCCCTTTTGGCAATGTCCTGATGGCCCAGTTCTAATTTAAGGGAATACCTGGCTTCGGCAACCTGTGACTCTTTCTGAACGATATCGAGTTTGTAATCCGTTTGATCAATGCGGAGTATTTCTTTTCCCGCTTTAAAGATTCCTCCCTCGATAAATTCGGGATGGATCCAGGTGATTTCCCCTGAGACCCTCGATTTGAGTGTCACCTGGCGCGCAGGCACAACGGAACCCATGACAGGCACTATGACTTGGTGTATCCCCGGGTGTACCTCCTTGACTTGAACCAGCGGTATCATTTTTTTTGGAGGTCTTTTTTTTGCTTTGGGTGCCGTGTTTTTAAAGTATGTGGCACCTGCGATACCTGCAACAAGCAATATCATGCAGATAACTGCCCGGACTAAGATGGACAGAGACCGTCTGCTTCCTTTTTCGTGGGTTTCTATTTTATGTTTTTCCATTTTTTGTTTATCCAGTGAGTTATGCTGTTATTAGCTTTATAATGTCTGTTCTATCTTTTTCATCCATGTCCCCCCGAGCGCGCGATGAAGGCTTATTCTGTCCAGTAAAAGCAGGGTTTTTTTCTGGATAAGGTCTATCTCAAGATTTTGAACCGACAGTAGTTGAGTCAATACAGGTAAATATTCATTGAGGCCTTTTCTATACCTTTCCCTCGCTTCATTAAGGGCGCTTTTGGCGGCTTGTATTTCTCTTTTAAGGGCCTCTATGTGCTCTTTATGTTTTGACTCACTGATGAGTGCGTCTTCGACTTCTTTAATTGCGGTGAGGACCGTTGAGCGGTAGGAGGCAAGTTTTTCATCCGCTAAAGCCATTTGGCGATCTACCTCCGCTTTTCTTCTATGACCATCAAAAATAGGTGCGGTCAAATTACCGGCAAGACCGATCACCCAGTTATCCAGCAGCAGGTCAAGGCTATCTGAACTCAGGTTTAAAGAAGCGGTGAGATTAATGCTCGGGAGACGATCCGCCCTTACCGCAGCCACTTTCCAGTCAACCGCCCTCAATTTCAGGCCTGCAGAGCGAATGTCCGGTCTGTGTGAAAGAACATCGGCAGGTATTCCAATGGAGGGAAGTTCCTGCAAAGCCGGCAGATCGTTACGGCTAATTTTAATGTTTGCATCCGGTGCTTTCCCCAGTAACAGGGCAAGCTTGTGAAAAAAAAGCATCTCTTGCGCCTCTACCAGAGGTATCTGGGCCTTTACCTTTTCTACCACCTGTTTTTGCTGGTATACGTCAAGGGCTGAGACCATAGCCTTGGTAAACCGGAGCTTTACCAGCTCAAACTGTATCATATTTGTTTTTAACTGTTCTTTAAGCAGATGCTTTTGCATGCGCTGTGAAATGATGTTGATCCACTGTTCCGTCACTTCGGCAGCGAGAGTCATGGCCACCGTGTTAAAATCCTCACGGCTTGCGGATGCCTGAAATATGGCGGCTTCCTGCTCCGACCTTATCTTCCCCCACAGATCCAGTTCGTAACTGCTCACCAGACCGAGCGAATACTCTTTAACAGTTTCTTTGGAAGTAATCGTATTTTTTCTTTTTTGCCTGGCACGGGAGGCTCCGGCCTTTCCGGTGAGGTTTGGAACGAGTGCTGCACCCGCCTGCACGGCAAGGGCCTTTGACTGCATCAGCCTGGACCACGCCTCTTTGAGTGACAGATTATTCGCAAGGCATATTTCCATGAGGTGGTTCAGGTCTTTGTCATTAAAGCTTTCCCACCACTTATCCGGTGGTTCAGGGCCCGGACTATAGAGTGAGAAGGTCTCCGGAATTTTTCCTTCAGGCATCTGCCTGAGTTCGGGATCGAAATAACTGCATGATCCACCGGTGAAAATAGCAATCAATAATACCAAGAGGCATTTAAAAATGAAAAATTTAAAATGAGTCATATTTATAATGGTCATTTTCTTTTCCATATGTCGATTAGGATTTGACCGTGTTAGACATCATGTATTGATAGATTGTCTATCAGGATATAATTCACTTGTGCCACAGCCACATGCTTTTTAGTTGCATCATACAGGTCAACTGAAACCGGGCACAACGTTGGACCTATCTTTATGACTGTTGCCTTTGCAGTCACGTCGCTCAGGCATGGAGCCAGGAACCGTATATTCATATCAGTGGTGGTGAGCTTAACATATGGCCCCGTTTTAGTGAAAATGGCAAAGCAGGCCGTGCTGTCGGCAACGGTCATTAACAATCCACCATGGAATGATTTAAAGACACCGTCATAGCTTAACTTCCTGGGAACTTTGGTTTCACAATATCCATCGGCAAGAGAAACGATTTGGATTTTTAGCGTATCCACTATGGGAATCTTATTTATCTCAGTACGGATATTATTTTTAAGTTCGGGTGATAGTTCCATAACTCTTATTATCTGTTAAAAATTTAAAGTTTCATTAGAATAATGCATGCTCCTTGTACAAGAAATATCAAATTAACTCAAGAGTCGGGGAGTTTTTCAATTAAATAAAAAATAATAGAAGTGCGCTCATGAGGCCAAAAGCTTATGCCAGAATTAAGAAAAACCATAAAGAACATATTAATCAAACTGAATTGGCAATATTCTTTTTAATGGTATACTTCCCGCCACGATATGGGCAAACATGCCCGGCCAATCTGTTTATATTTTGCGCGGATTACCAGTCGGATACTATGCTTTAAACCTCCTTTACAAGAACAGCTTCAAGCTCTTTAAAAAACTTGTAATTGGCGGCGGGGAATGGATATTGAGTCATCTCATTCAGGCCGATCCATCGAATCGGCTGGCTCTGCCGGGCCTGGGGCGTTGAAGACGTCAACCGGCAGATAAAAATATTTAGCTCGATCTTAAAGTGGGTATAGGCATGTTTGACATTTTTCAGTTTTCCAATAATTTTTATGGAAACATCCAGCTCTTCGTGGCATTCCCGGGTGATCGCCTGCTCTGCCGACTCATCGGCTTTTATTTTGCCACCCGGAAATTCCCACATTCCGGCCAGATGACCGTTGGCGGGACGTTTCTGAATGAGGAATTTATTTTTTTTTAAGATAACGGCCAGGGCGACCTTATAAAGGGGTATCTTTTTTTTCCTGGGGCGAAAAGGCAGGGAATCGATGCTTTCTTTTTTTTTTGCCTGACAGGCTCTTTTCAATGGACAGGTTGAGCAGGTCGGATTCTTCGGGGCGCACACCAAAGCGCCCAATTCCATCACAGCCTGGTTGAAATCACCTGGATTGTTTTTTGGGATCAAATCCAGGAGCATTTGGTAAACGTTATTTTTAGTGGCAGATTTGCTGATGTCATCCCACAACTCGATGTATCGGGTGACCACGCGAAGAACATTGCCATCCACGACGGGCAAAGCACGTTTGAAGGCAATGCTCATCACCGCCGAAAGAATATACGGTCCCACGCCCGGCAATTTCAAGAAAAGATCAGGATGATCCGGCACTCTGCCGTCATATTCGGCACAAACCCGTTTGGCAGCCTTTTGGAAATTATGGCAGCGATTATAATAGCCGAGTCCCTCCCATAATTTAAGAACCTCCTGCTCAGAAGCAGCTGCCAGGTCTTGGATGGTTGGCAGTCTTTCGAGCCATCTCTGATAATATGGAATCATCGTCTTGACCTGGGTTTGTTGCAACATGACTTCAGAAAGCCATACTTTATAGGGATCTTTGGTTTTCCGCCAGGGCAAATCCCTTTTGTTTTTCTCATACCAGTTCAGAAGTGCCAGTGTGGGGAATTTTGTGATTTTGCTATGGCTCATTAATGATTAATGTAAGGAATTATTTCAAATATGCAAGGTCTGATTCGGTGGATAGATCGAATGCGAAAGACGGGTTAGGTTTGTGAAAAGGGAAATATCTTTCCCCATAGCCGCATGAGGAGGGCATTCCGAAATCTTATGTTTATCCCTTACCGCCTATGTTGTTGAATAAACGAAAGGGTACGACACCTAAGCAAATGTATCAAGTGATATTGCACCATGCAAATCAACAATAGGTGCCGGCTAGATTTACAATATCTTTGATAAAATCTGAGCTAAAAGGCTATTTCCCGAAAAGCTCAAAGACTCAACGGATAAAAGTCGTTTTTTCTTTCACATCTTTTCTGGGCGTTTGGGGAGGCTCCCCATCTGCCTTGCCGATGCAAATCAATCCCAGGGGTGTTTTTTCGCTAACAACGCCGAGAATCTCTCTCATGGGTTTTTTGTCGAACAAGGTAAACCAAAGAGAGCCAAGGCCAAGAGCGTGGGCGGCAAGATGTATGTTCTGAATGGCCGCTGCACAGGCGTGTTGATACCCAACGTTTCCTTCTTCCAGAAACATGTCCAGCCCTGTCTTTTTGGGATCACCTATGACCGCAACGATTACCGGGGCCGTTTTCAAAAAGTTCAACCGATACTTTTCCAGCCATTTCCATCCACTTTTTTCAAGCCCCCATTTTCGGCACCTATCAGCCTCGGAAAAGATTTTCTCTTTCATTTCCTTATTGGTTACCACCATAAATTCCCAGGGCTGAGTATTCAAAGGCGAAGGGGCCCAGGTGGCTGCTTCCAGAATTTTTTCGATTACTTCTTCGCTTATCGATTCCGGCAAGAACTTGCGACAACTTCTCCTTTCCTTCATGGCTGTAAAAATATCCATTTCGCTCCTCCTTTTGGTTGATAAAGATTCCTAAAGAACAGATGTTCTATTTCGACATTTTATGACCAGCTCAGCAATACCAATTATCCATTTCTAAGATTAGCTGAATGTAATATAAACTATTGGTATAATATAAATCAACAATAGATGCGCTGCACATTTTTTTACATCAATTTGTTTGATATTAATTTAAAGCGAAAAAACCCACCATTTACAACTCCAATGGGTAATAATTTCTTCCATGGTTCAATATAAGGCTTTACCCCATTACTTGTTCCATTTGTTCAATAATTTTTTCGCATACTTGCTCCTGAGACATTACATCACATTTGATGGAGATGTCTGCGTACTTAGTATATAGCCCCAGTCGCTCGTCAAACAGCTCAGCAAAGCTCTGGTTTGGTTGTTTGGCGATGCCTCGCGTGCTGCAATCACCAATCCTTGACTCCAGTGTAGCCAACTCCACATCAAGAAAGATCAGTATTCCGTCCGACTTGAGGTGGGTCATGGCCTGATGGCTGTAAACCGCGCTGCCACCAGTGGCAATGACATGGTTTTTCATGGAAAGGCCAACGATGACGTCTTCTTCAATTTTTCGCAACACAGCGCACCCGTGCGAATCCATAATATCCTGCAATGTCCGCTTCTGTGAGGTCTGAATTAGAATATCTACATCTACGAAGCTGAGAGATGTTTTCTTCGCCAGGATTACACCGACGGTGCTTTTTCCTGATCCCGGCATTCCGATCAACACAATATTCGAGTGCGTTTTTTTCATCACCCTCAAAGCTCCCATTTAAGCTCATATTATAACTTTTTAAGTCAGGACAGGCTTTCGAAACATTTATGCTTCATTCGCAACAAAATCCAAAGAAAAATCTATACCAATCTCTCTGGTTTTACTACCCGGGTATATCTCTACGATTAAACTGGCAGATGCTTACCAATAGGCACACTATAATCAAGGAACACAATACCACAAAATGCAATAAAAAACTACGGTGACCCGTCATGAGGTCCTGGGGCTGGTAGTAGGTGAAGATATTAAACGGTTTGGTGAATCGGATCGCTTCCCATAATGAGCTCAAATAATGTAACAGGTAAAACACCAGGGTAATTCCTGCTATTCGTATGCCGACCTTGTTTCCTTCTTTTTCAAATGAGGATAATGTCAATGTCAAACTCATTATGAATACAAACAGCAACCAAAGGTTGACGCCGATTTTAACCAATTTAACCGATAAGTCAAATGTCAGTTGGTGCAGAATGCCAATGGACAATAATGAAGCACACAGGGCGCATAAAATAATGAGAAATAGGAAAACTACCGCTGAAATAAAAAGATTAAAAAGAAGCTTAATCCTTTTTATTGGAAAGGATAATACCAGTTCCAGTGTTCCGGTTTCTGCTTCTCCGGCAATATGACGGCTTGGGATTGCAATGGCGCCGATGGACAGGATGACCAGGACCAAGGGGTGATTCAAGGCCAGAGCTGCGGCGCCTTCAACCGTCAGCATTGAAATAAAATCATCGCCAAACATGGCCTGTACGTTTTCGGGAAGCTGATTCATAAAATACATGATGGTGGAATAATAATCGATGGTGGTGACCAACCTTAAGATTAGGAACTGGAATAAAGAAATGAAGAACATGCTAAACAACAGGAAGCTGCGATGTGATTTCCAGAGAAAACAAAAATAGGACATATCTTACTCTTTTTTGCGATAGTAGGCCATGAACACTTCTTCCAAATCCGGTTCCGGGAAGGTTAAATCTTCCATTGGTAAGGTGGACAGCTTCTGCAATAAAATTTGAAGATCCCCCTCAACCAGGTACTCGTAACTTAAATCTTTTTGATTCACCAAATGAGCCCCCGGTAAATTTAAGCCCGGCACAGGCCGACTGAGGGTGAATTGCAATCGCTTCAACTTTTTCTTTTTCAGCCCATCCAACGTTTCCAGCGCAACCAGTTCACCTTTTCGGATGATGGCGATTCGGTGGCACACTTTTTCGACTTCCGGGAGGTTGTGAGAGGAAAAGAAAACGGTTTTTCCTTCATTTTGCACTTTGCGCAAAAGCCGGTAAAATTCCTCCTGCATGAGGGGATCGAGTCCAATGGTTGGTTCATCGAGAATAAGCAATTCCGGTTGATGAAAAAAGGCCTGGATAATCCCCAATTTTTGCAGCATTCCATGAGATAAGTGTTTTATTTTTAATGATAAAGCATCCTGTGAAAGTTCGAACCGGTCGATCAATCTTTGCTGCATTCTGGGCTTCACCTTTCGCATGGACGCAACAAAACGTAAAAAATCAGCACCGGTCATATGGCTATAGGCAAAAAAATTACCGGGTAAATACCCGCACCGTTTTCGAATCTCCAGTGAATGGCTGTAAATATCATTGCCAAATATTTTTATTTCTCCGGATGAAGGTCTCAACAAATCGAGAAGCAGTCGAATGGTGGTGGTTTTGCCCGCGCCGTTGGGGCCAAGAAAACCAAAAATCTCACCCTGGTTCACCGTAAAGTTGATATTTTGTATGCCGGGTGTTCTGCCGTAATATTTCGTTAAATGGTTAACAGAAATGGTGATAGGGGTATCCATGGCCATATGAAATGATATACAGTTAAAAAGTAATTACAGGTTCAGTCGATTTTGGCACATTTGGTTATGAGTGTTCCTGATTTGTTAAAAGCCCAATAATCTTCTATTTCGATTGGACCTTCTCCGAGTTCGAAAACAGTATCTGAAGGAATTATTTCAAACCATGTTTTAAATTTGGTTGCAAATTAAATTTTTACAAATCCAATTATGCCAGAAATCAGAAAAAACGTAAAGAATATAGTCATCAAAGCGGACTTTTCTTAGATTAAGTGGATGTGAGCAAGGTAAAGCATGATACCGGTATAGGGGTAGGACAGGTTATTTTTAGAGTTAATACAGGGGAAAGTTTTTGATCATAAGTTGGCAGAGATGAAGATGCGATACGGAAGTATATCAAAGAGCAGGAAAAAGAAGATTGCAGATTCGATCAGCGAAATCGTTTTGATGAGCAGATTCCTTAATACCTTAAGGTAACGAATATTTTAATGCGCTTTGAGCGATTCACATTTCAAGCCACCGGTTTCACCGGTGGTATATGACTTAAACTACGATAAATATTTCTCTTGAATTTATCGATTATTTTAAATATTCTATCAACTTATAAACTTTTGTTATAAGTTTCAACCATTATATCTAATCTCTCTGTAGCCTGCCTGACTTCTGGGTGCGGCTAATATTAGGAATAAAAAATGAAAAAAGTATTAAAGATAATCTTATATCTTCTCATCGTTATCGTCTCAGTATTTGCAGGATTAATAATTACAGCAGTTATAACAGACTACAAACCTGCAGAAACAGTAGAAGTATATAAAGCAAAAAGTTCAACCACCATTTCCGATACTTTGGAGTTCAATATTGTTAACTGGAACATTGGGTATTGTGGTTTGGATGCTTCTATGGATTTCTTTTATGATGGAGGTGCTCATGTAAGACCACCTGAAGAAAATGTAATTGAAAACCTTAAATCGGTTATACGTTTTCTTAGTACTCAAAAAAATATAGATTTCTTTTTATTACAGGAAGTTGATAAAAAATCAAAAAGGAGCTACAAAATAAATCAGTACGACACCATACAAAATGCATTTTCAATTTACTATTCTTTTTTTGGTAAAAATTACGATGTGTTCTTTGTACCAACCCCGCCAACTGAGCCTTATGGCAAAGTGCTTTCCGGTTTGATGACTTTAAGTAAATTTAATCCTGTTGAAGTGGTGAGACATCAATTTCCAGGAAATTATAATTTCCCCAAGGGGCTGTTTATGCTTGACAGGTGTTTTTTGGTTAGCAGAATTAATGTTTCAAATGGTAAACAATTATTGATAATTAATACGCACAACTCAGCATATGATGATGGTACTCTAAAATCCGGTCAAATGACCTATTTAAAAGAGTTTTTGCTGAACGAATATGAAAAAGGAAATTATATTGTGGTTGGTGGCGATTGGAATCAATGCCCACCGGATGTTGAGACTTCGTTTGTCGGTTTTCGCTTTGATACAAAAAATTTCAGCCGCATTGACAAAGACTATTTGCCATCTGATTGGCAATGGGTGTTTAGCAATAAAACGCCAACAAACAGAAGGGTAGCGTCACCTTATGATAAAAATACATCGGTTACAACAGTGATTGATTTTTTTTTAATTTCACCAAATATTGAAAATCTCCATATAGAAAATATCAACCTTGATTTCAAAAATTCAGATCATCAACCTGTTAAGGCAAGGTTTAGATTAAAAAAATAAAAGCATGGTTCCGCCTGCCAGCAAATTATTCTTTCGGTGTAAGAAACCGGAAGCGGCGATGATGCCATGCAATATTATAAACCAGTTGAAAAGCAAGTAATAGGCATTTGAGCTTTTAATAAATATGGATGCCTTCAATACTGCCGCCACCAAACTCAGCTATGGTGTCGGCGGCCACAGTTAGCCCGTTTTTGAGATGGTCTGATTCAATGCCCGGAACAGCATAGGCATAGAAACAAACGTTGGTGGTGTGTTCCGTTACTCTAGTTTTGTCATCTGCACCCTGGCAGAGGACGCAAACGATCTCCTTTTCATCACGCAGCACAATTTCCTCTTTTTGCATGACAAACTGCCGACCACCCATCCCCTTACAGGTTTCGCCTTCTTTGGCAACATCCAGGGTCAATCCGCCGTCGAATTTGTCGGCATCGGTCACCGCTACCAGGATGCCGGCACACATTTCGGCCATGAAGTGGGCATCCACGAACAGGGAATACATGGGGAAACCGCTGTTGACGGTTCTTTTCAGATGCTTGGTGAGCGGGCAGGGATAGCCGAACCGGTCAAAAAACGTGTCGTAAATCCTGATCCTTTCGGTGATCTGCGCCAGTGTCTCTCGTTTTCTCATTTTGCGAAGATGTTTTTTCTTATAGGGCGCAAACCCTTTGGGGCTGGCACTTTCTGTACAGTTGCTGATCAGCGTCAGGCCGAATCCGACGCCGGGATAGACCTCTTGATATTTTGCGGATAAACTGAATTCAGGAAACATGTTTCACCTCTCATCATCGTTGCGTCTTGCCATGCAGGTGCCTCGACACCTTAAAGTGCAAATTTATTTTTAAACGGACCTTTAACCATAATTGCTCGCAGTTTAACGGCTGTTGCATTTTGCGATCAATCATTTGGTTATCTTCTTTTTCCATGGGAGTTCTCCGGGAGATGCTTTTGTCCATTCTTCAATGATTCTCTGCGCTTGGGCAAAATCTGTCTCAGAAACCCGAATGACGCCCCAACCATATTGAGATTGGAACAGGCCGTCATAGGCAGTATCATGAAAGGATCTTATTTCTGCGTATATTCCATGCTCCTGTAAAACCGATTTGATTACATTTGCTTCTGCTTCGTTTTCAGGTTTCATTAAATTTATCATGGTTTGATTTTCCATGCTTTATAAAGAAAAACTCGTCCAATTTACTTACAGGGATTGAAGCCTCGTATAAAGGCTGAGGCTGCAACTTTTGTTAAAATAGAGAGTGCAGGTTGATGCAACACATTATAGCAGGCTATGCTTCGGTCTTTGGTTTGCAGGAAATTTGTACATTAAGTACCTGTGGGGTGCTTTCAAATGCCCCATAAACTGCGTTTTGAACAACCACTTCAAGCTCGGAAACTTTTTTATCACGTACTTCATCGGCAAAAAAGACTACAGTGACATGTTTGAGTACACCATTGTGCATATTCCAGCCAACCTGAGAATGCAGTCCATAGTTTTCTTTGATTGCTTCCTGAACCAAGCCCTGCTTAGCAAACATATCTTTCATGTCGCTGACGGCACCACATCCCAAAAAAAGAAGGGAGGACGAAACAACCAGAACAAAAATGAATCGCATAGTTTCTCCTTTTCCTTTAGCCATGAATTCCCCGGTATCAGCTTATCTCAACTGACTGTCTTTGCTGCCACGTCGATTGATCCCGGTGAAAGCCGTCACTTTTTTTTCCAGTGCGGACTGGCAGCGGACGCATAGGCGAACTCCAGGGATTGCTTTGCGGCGTGCTTCTGGAATAAGGCTTTCACATTTTTCACAGTGAGTTGAGCTCTCGCCATCAGGCATCCGACTCCTGGCCCGCTTTACAGCGTCTTCCACACTGGCGTCTATTTGATCCTGCACAGCCTCATCACGGGCCCAACCAACAGCCATTACTTGCTCCTACTTAAAATTATTCCGTTTATTGAAAGGTCAGATTATAGTTCAAAGTAAAATCTGAATGTTTACGAACCTGAGATGAAATGAGAATATTTCGTTGCCGTTTCATTTTCATTGCAGATACACGCAAAATATACACAGCCATGCTCTCAGAAACAAAAGAAAAACGGGCCTGGCAACCTTTAACTATCACCCTCCTTAAATTGGATTGTCCTCAATATCTTTATAAGCCTCATTGGAAAACCGAGGTGTGCAGATAGCCAGAAAGACCAAATCTTCTGAGCCTATGTTGGTGATGCGCTGACGACACATCGGCGGAATGAGCACGATGTCACCAGGTTTTACTTCCTCTGGGGATAGTTCCCCAACCTCTACACGACCCGTGCCATTGAGAATGTAGTAGCGCTCGACGGTTCCCTTAAGACGATGCCAGCGAGTTGTAGCTCCAGGCTTCACTTTTGCCCGCGCGATTGATACATCTGGGTCATCAGGCGTGTTGGATAATTCAGTAATGTAGCACCTCTCGAAGGTGTAGAACTCATGGCTAAGATTTTGGTGTTTAATGGCTTCTTTCATGTCACCCTCCTATCCGGCCCATATAGGAGTTCAGATTGTATAATTTGTTAAGCCAAGGCACAGTTCCGATTGTAGATTTATCAACGAAATTAAAAGGTATGTCCATCAAACTTAAAAATTATGGCAGAAATCAGAAAAAACGTAAAGAATATATTCATCAAAGGCGGTTTTTCTTAGCTGGATTGAAAGTATGCAAAGGATGATGCTTGAATGGAAACAATGGTAGGTGATTCCGAGACGCTTTTTAGGTTTAAGGTTTCCAAATAAATCAAGAATAGATGCACAGCGTACTTTTCATTTCAATTTGTTTGATAAAATTTTAAATCGAAAAATCCAGAATTTATTATCCTTTCTCCAAAAGCCCATTAACCGTCACTTTGAAGCGTTTAAGACCTAATGCAATTCAAATAATTTCATCTTAAAATTTCATTAAAATTTGTAAATATTTTTTCTTGACTTAACTGCTTTGTAGCTGTATTGTAGCTGCGTTGTTGAGATAGTTGCAAAATGGCCTTTTATGTATGATTTCTGTATCGGATTCAAATATAAAATACCGTTTTTCAAAGGTCTCATGAACTCTCCCATAAAACCTAAAACCACTTTTCAAGGAAAATGCCATGCATAAACTACTGACTGACAACCCCGGCGAAACGATGCTGCTTCTGGGCAATGAAGCCATTGCCAGGGGAGCCATTGAAGCGGGTGTTGCCTTTACCAGCACCTATCCAGGCACGCCATCTTCAGAAGCATCTTTAAACTTTTTTCAGATGTCCCAGGAAAGCGACCTTTATTTTGAATACAGTGTGAATGAGAAGGTTGCACTCGAGGTGGCGGCTGCTGCCGCCAACTCCGGTGTCCGTACCATGTGTATGATGAAACATGTGGGGCTGAACGTGGCTGCGGATGCTCTTATGACCCTGGCCTATGTGGGTGTCAAGGGGGGGCTGGTGATTATGACCGCCGATGATCCGTTCATGTTTTCCAGCCAGAACGAACAGGATAACCGTTATTACGGTAAACTTTCAGGACTTCCCATTGTGGAGCCTTCGTCCGTGGAAGAAGCCAAAGATATGGTTGCCTACGCCTTTGATCTCTCAGAAAAATTACAGGAACCGGTACTTTTCCGAACGACGACCCGAATCAACCATTCCACCGGAATGGTCACTTTGGGTGAGATAAAACAGCGGGTAACAAAGGGTGATTTTGCCAAAGACCCGTTTAGCTATGTGACCGTTCCTGCGGTTTCCAGAAATCTGCATGTCAAGCTGCTTAAAAACATTGAAGCCGCCCAGGAAATTTCCGAAAAATCGGATTATAATTTTACCACCGGGTCGGGATCCTGGGGCATTATATGCAACGGGGTCAGTTATAACTATGCAAAGGATGCTTTAAACGATTTAAGCATCAAAGATAAGACACGTATACTTAGAATCGGTTTCTCGCACCCCATGCCCTCGAAGCTGATAACGGATTTCTTAAAAGGATGTGAAAAGGTTCTGGTGATCGAGGAAGGCGAGCCTTATATGGAAGAGGCGATCAAGGCCATTGCTCAGGAAGCAGGACTGACTCTTAGCATAAGGGGTAAAGGAAACGACCTTTTTTCCCGGCTGTATGAATTCAATCCGGCCCAGGTTCGCCAATGCATTGCCAAATATTTTGGCCTTGAATACACTCCGGTTGCTCTTGCTGATCTTTCCGATGTCCCGGAAATACCCCAGCGACCCCCCAACCTGTGTGCCGGGTGTTCCCACCGGGCGACCTATTATGCCGTTAAAAAGGCTGCTGCAGCTGAAGGCCTGGAGACCATTTATCCCACCGATATCGGATGTTATACCCTTGGCTTGCTGCCTCCCCTTTCCATGGCGGACTTTCTCATATGCATGGGATCTTCCGTCGGCACAGCCTGCGGCTTTTCAAAAGCCACAGACAAAAAGGTGATATCTTTTATCGGTGATTCCACCTTTTTTCACTCAGGAATACCCGGCCTGGTTAATGCTGTTTTTAATAACCATAATTTCACCCTGGTTATTTTGGACAATGGGATTACAGCCATGACCGGACATCAGCCGAATCCGGGTGTGGATATGGAAAATTTCAATCTGAGCGGATATGGCAAAGTCTCCATAGAGAAAATAGTGGAAGCGGTCGGTGTTCAGCACATTGAGGTAATCCGGCCATACAGGGTTAAAAAGAGTATCGAGGCGGTGAGAAAGGCTTTAAATTTTAAGGGTGTTTCGGTCATTATTTCACAGGAGCTGTGTACCCTGTATGCCAAAAGCCTTAAGAAACTTAAAGGAAAACCATTTTATATCAGCGATAAATGTAAAAATCACAGAGACTGCATTAACGAGCTCGCCTGCCCGGCTTTTTTCCTAAAGGATGACAGACCCAATATTGACCCTGAGCTGTGCGTGGGATGTGCCCTCTGTGCACAAATTTGTCCTGAAAATGCAATACTGCCCTTAAAGAGTAAAGGCAAAGCCGCATAAACTGATATTTTACCTGTAACGATAGGATAAAAAAAATGAATACAACAAGATTAATAATAGTGGCTGTTGGCGGACAGGGAAACCTGCTGGCTTCAAGGGTTCTTGGGGAAGCGGCGCTTCTTTCCGATGTTCCGGTTCGAATGAGTGAAATACACGGTATGGCACAGCGAGGTGGAGTGGTTGAATCTGCTATCGTATTCGGTGATTCTGATAGCACGATCATTTCAGATGGCGAGGCAGACGTACTTGTCGGGTTTGAGCCCTCTGAAACCACCCGGGCGTTAAACAAATGCAATGCAAAAACGGTGGTGATTACCAACCTTTCACCGCTGCCGCCGTTTACAGTGGCAATCGGGAAAGGGACCTACCCTGATCTTAAACAAGTTCAGGATTTAATCCGGGCAAAAACAGCAAACCTGATTGCTTTCGACGCCGCCGAGCTTGCCAAAGAGGCCGGTAATGTCATGTCGGTGAATATGGTACTTCTTGGGGCCATGATCCAAACCGATATTCTTCCCCTGACCGCAGACAGCATCCAAGAGACCATAAAAACAAAGACAAAGAAAGCCTTCGTTGATATAAATCTGAAAGCGTTTGACCTTGGCTTTGCCACCGCAAAAGAAATAGGTTGCAGGTAGAAGGTAGAAGACAGGAGGGAAAAGAAAGGAAAAAGGCACAAAGGCAGAGGGTAGAAGCGTGGGGCATCTTTCGCAACTACGATTCATCTCTGATTGAACCAAATATTGTCGAAGAAGAGAAGGGCGTAAATAGTCTGATTCGAGCGTTAAGAGACGGTTGAAATGCTTCAGCCTTCAGTCTTCGACCTAAATACCTGGATACTTATCCTTTTATTCTTCATAAAAAAACAGGGGAGGGTTACCAATGAATGAAAAAGCCGTATTTAGCCCCCGGTCATTTGCAGTTATCGGGGCCGGCCCGGTGGGTTGTATTGTTGCAGCCTTTCTGGCAAAGGGGGGATTTGATGTTACCCTTTGTGATGTGATTGAAGATCTGGTCAAACCGGCCACAGATCCTGGAATTATTTTAGAAGGTGCGGAGAACTTTCAACAGCCTGTAGCTAAAACGATTACCAATATTGATGAGCTGGCAAAAAATCCTCCGGATGTTATCTTCATCACCGTTAAGGCCAATGCACTGCCGCTGATTGCCTCTGCAATCGAAGGCTTTTACAAAGAAGGCATGTATGTGGTCAGCTGGCAAAACGGTATTGATACCGAGCTTGAAATCGCCAAAACCTTGGGGAAAAAACCGTCCATGCGTGCGGTGGTGAATTACGGTTGCGGGCTTAAAGGGCCGTGTCATGTGATTATGCCGTTTCATCATACACCTCATTTTATTCAGGAACTCGACACTGAATCAAAAGAAGCAGCGATTGCCATCGCCCAATCCCTCAGCAAATGCGGCCTTACCACTGATCATACAGATCAGATTGTCTCTATGGTATGGCGCAAGAGCATCATGAATGCCAGTATGAACCCGGTATGTGCGGTAACAGGGCTTACCATGGCTCAGGCAATGGGTGATCCCATTGTTTTTCAGATTGTCGATGCCCTGGTGAAAGAATGTGCAATGGTGGCCAGGACCAATGAGATTGACCTTGGATGGGATTATTATCCAGGTGCCATTGAATACATGAAAAATGCGGGAAACCACAAGCCTTCCATGCTCATGGATATTGAGAATAATCGCCGGACTGAAATTGATTTTATTAATGGAAAATTTGTTGAATACGGAATCCGTGCAGGGGTAAACACACCTTACAACCTTACATTACAGGCTTTGGTTAAAGGCCTGGAATCTAAGTAGGACACAGATTTGCACAGATTCATACGGATCATAATGCTCTTACTTTTTCCTCATTAGTAAAAAAAATTATATACACTATTTTAGCTTTGTTAAAAAAAAACAAATTAATCAGCATCTTTACAACCGCAGAATATCGAACAAGCAATAATGAATATCGAAGTAAGGTATTCTATCGTTTTGATAGTATAAAGAAAAGAATAAAACAATTTGACACTTCATCATTCGAAATTCCTTGTTCGATATTCGATATTAATTAAAAAAATCAGCTGAATATTCAAAGAGCAAAATCATTATAACTAGTTAAATATGAAGGATAAACCAGAAACCCACAACTCACAACCCGCAACACACAACGCGAAACACGCAACTCCCATTTTCGTGGGTGTCGATGTCGGGGCATCAAGGACAAAAGTCGCGGTTCTTGATCCGGATAAAAATCTCATCGGTCATGCAATAGATAAATCCGGAACAGATTTTGCCGCAACAGCAGAAGAATGTCTATCCATATCACTTAAAATGGCAGGTGCAAAAAAGGAAGATGTGGTTAAAGCCATTTCAACCGGATATGGCAGAAAAAATGTTTCTTTTGCCCACGAAAGCAAAACCGAAATCGGCTGCCATGCAAAGGGATGCTATTTTTATTACCCTTTTTCCATTACGATTATAGATATAGGCGGCCAGGACAATAAAGTGATCAAGCTTGGCGATGACGGGCAGCGAACCGGCTTTAAGATGAATCGCAAGTGTGCTGCCGGAACAGGGGCCTTTCTTGAAGAGATGGCTCCGAGGCTTAACATTGCTTTGGAAGAAATGAACGACCTGGCTGCTCAATCGACAGATATGATTAAGCTGGGCAGCTATTGTACCGTGTTTTCAGGTACGGAAGTACTGGAAAATATAAGAAACGGTAAAAAGGTGCCGGATATTGTAAAGGGACTTTTCTTTTCGGTAATCAAAAGGATTGTGGAGATGGATTCCTTTACCAAAAAGGTGGTCATGACCGGAGGGGTGGTTGCCCATAACCCCTATCTGGTCGAAATGGCTAAAGAGCTGATCGGAAGAAATATATTGGTCCCGGAATATCCGCAGCTGACCGGTGCGGTTGGAGCGGCGCTTTACGCAATTGAAAATGCAAAATAGTTTTTTTCAAATGGGACACGGATAAACACAGATCACACCGATAAATTATTTTACTGATATGGGAAAAGCAAGAGTGTTAGCAACATACGTGAGAATTTACGTAGATCTGTGTTCTGTTATCAACGAATTGACCTAGTATACTTTTTTCAATAATGGAGGAATTTTATGACTGAAGAAAAAAAAATCGTCATCAAGCGGCTGAAAGCCGCCAGAGATTTAGGAAAATTCATGGCAGATTACTATTATGAACTTGATGAGGCTGCAAAATCGGGAAAACAAAAGGTCGCGTGGGTGACCAGCGTGGGCCCTGCAGAAATATTAAGGGGGCTCGGTTTTCTGACATACTTTCCGGAAACACATTCCGCTATGCTGGGGACCACTCGAATGGCTACAGACTTAATCCCTGTTGCCAATGCACTGGGCTATTCGCCTGAGATTTGCTCCTATCTTACCGCCGATATCGGCGCATTTGTTGAGGGCGTGACCCCTTTATCCAGGGCATTTAAGGGGATTGAAAGCGTACCGAAGCCTGACGTACTGGTTTTTAACACCAACCAATGCAGGGACGTTCAGGACTGGTTTGCCTGGTATGCGGAAAAGTTTGACGTTCCGCTAGTTGGTGTTCACACCTATCGAGGGGTTAAGGATGTGACCGACTCTCATATTACTTCCATAACCAAACAGCTGGAAAATATTGTCGAACCGCTGGAAAAAGTCGCGGGGAGAAAATTCGATATGGACGAGTTCAAAAATGCAGTCAAGCTTTCCCGTGAGTGCTCGGACCTGTGGGAAAAATGTCTGGCCGCGGCATCGGCGACACCTTCTCCTTTGACGTTTTTTGACGGCACCACCCTTATGGGGCCGGCGGTGGTGGGAAGAGGAACCCCGCAGGCTATTGATGCATATAACCTGCTTTTAGAAGAGCTTGACGAAAGAGTGGCAAGCGGCGAGGGTGCCCTGGAAGACGAACGTTATAGAATTTACTGGGACGGCATGCCGGTCTGGGGCAGGTTGAGCATGCATTCCAAGCTGTTTGCCGGTCTGAATGCCAATGTGATTGCATCTACCTATTGCAGCAGCTGGATATTTTCCGCTTTAGACCCGGAGAACCCTTTTGAAAGCATGGCACGGGCATATACGGAGCTTTTTATCGTACGTTCCGATGAATATAAGGAAAAGTATATCAAAGAGAAACTTGACTTCTTTAAAATCGACGGGGTGGTCTATCACGATGCCAGGACATGTCCCAACAACACAAACTGCCAGTACGGAATGCCCGAACGCCTGGAAAAGGAAACAGGCATACCCAGTTTAACCATTGACGGTGACCTAAACGACCTAAGGTGTCTTTCCGATGAACAGACCAAAACCAATGTCGAAGCCTTTATTGAACAGTTAGAGGAGAGAAAATAAAATGTTAGACTCTTTATTCAGACCCAAATCGGTTGCAATTATCGGAGCATCCACAAAAGAATTATCCATAGGAAACAGGGTGATTAAAAACCTGATCGATTTTGAGTTTAAGGGACCGGTTTATCCGATCAACCCCAAGGCAGACGAAGTCCGAGGGATTAAGGCCTACAAGTCGATCATGGACTGTCCGGACGGTATTGATGTGGTCCATATGGTGATTCCGGCAAAATTTGTACCCCAGGCAGTAGAGGATTGCGGGAAAAAAGGGGTCAAAAATATCATTATCAATTCCGGTGGATTTTCTGAAATCGGTCCTGAGGGTGAAGCCATTGAAAAAGATTTTTTGTCAAAAGCAAAAAAATACGGCATCCGGATGTTCGGCCCCAACTGCCAGGGAATTATTAACTCCGATCCGGATATCAGGGCATACTGCAACTTCACATTTACCAAGCCTGACGTCGGGTTTATATCCATCGTTGCATTAAGCGGCGGTGTGGCTGAAGTCATCCACCAGGGCTTTTCCGAAATGGGAATCGGAACACGGATTTATGCTTCCAATGGAAACGCCTGTGATGTTACCATTCCGGAAATCATACGGTACTTGGGTGAAGATGAAGGCACCCGGGTCATCGTCACCTATGTGGAAGGACTCAGAGACCCTGAAACATTCATGAAAGTGGCCAAAGAAGTGGCAGCCAAAAAACCGGTTCTTGCCATGAAAGCCGGCCGTACCAAGGAAGGCGCCAAAGCGGCCGCCTCCCATACCGGCGGACTGGCCAAAGAAGATATTGCCACAGACCTAATCTTTAAGAAGGCAGGCATTCTGACTTTCCGGGACGAGGGAGAACTCATCCAGGCGGCGGCGGCTTTTGCCACCCAACCGATTCCAAAAGGAAAACGCGTGGGTATTATAACCAATACCGGCGGCCCGGCTGTCATTGCCACCGATATTCTCGTTGCCGACGAATTGGAGCTGCCGCC
Organism: Thermodesulfobacteriota bacterium; assembly: GCA_034189135.1. NCBI lineage: Bacteria > Pseudomonadati > Thermodesulfobacteriota > Thermodesulfobacteriota bacterium. The sequence continues at coordinate 96,270 of JAXHVO010000062.1, forward strand.
GCTTTCGGAAAAAACGAAAGACCTTTTAAAGGAAAAATTATATCCCGAAGCAACGGTTAGCAATCCTGTTGATGTCCTGGCAACCGGCAATGCAGGGCATTACCGGGCATGCCTGGATGCCATGATGGATGATGATAACTTTGACTGCGTGTTTGTCAACTTTGTCACCCCTTTCTTTGTAGATACGGACAGCATTGCCAAAGAAATTGTTGAGGTTAACAAACAGCAGCGAAAGCCTATGGTTTGTAATCTGATGACCGACAAACGCCAGTGGACGGAAACGGTTAAAATACTGCAGGAAGGCGGCGTCCCGTGTTTCAGCCTTCCCGGCGTTGCCGCACGGGCTTTAACTGCTCTTGTCAGATACAATAAAATTAGAAGCCGGGAGATAACAGAAGTCACCGCATTCGCAGATGTTGATAAAGCAAGGGGCAAAGCCATTATTGACAAAGCAAAACAGGCCGGGAAAAATAGCCTTTCGGCAACCGAGGTTTACGATATCCTTTCAGCGTATAAAATTCCAGTGGCAAACTGGCGAATCGCCAGCAATGCCGAAGAGGCTGAGAAAAAAGCTTTGGAAATCGGTTTTCCTGTTGTGGTTAAAGCCGACTCCCAGACCGTGCTTCATAAGAGCGATATGGGCGGTGTAGCGGTTAATTTAAAAGACGGCGATACGGTTAAATCTGTGGTCAGGGAAATGGAAAAGAAACTATCGGCAGATGATCTTAAGTTCTTTATCCAAAAATATATGCCGGATGGACTGGAAGTCATTTTGGGTGCAAAAGCCGAAGAAGGGCTGGGTCACCTGATTATGTTCGGAATGGGTGGTATTTATGTTGAAGTTTTCAAGGATGTCGTATTTGACATCACACCGGTTTCGCAAAGTGAAGCGCGTGACATGATATCTTCCATCAAGATGGCGCCTCTCCTTAAAGGGGTAAGGGGCCAAAAAGGTGTGGACCAAAAGGCCCTGATTGAAATAATTCAGCGCCTGTCCCAGTTGGTCACCGATCTGAATGACATTGAAGAAATGGATTTAAATCCGGTTATTGCATATGAAGATGGCGTGTTTGTGGTTGATGCGAGAATCAGTATTTAAAAAAGTTAACACGTTCACCTTTTAAGCAGATTAAATTTTTCCAAGTTTTTTTAAAACGCAGAATATCGAATAAGGAATAATGAATATCGAAATCGGATATTCTGTCTTTTTCATATTACCAATAAAAAGACTCGTCCGCCGATATTGTGCCGGAATAAATCGATTCTACACTTCATGTTTAAAAATTCCTTGTTCGATATTTGATATTCAACTAAAGGTTATTTGAAGCGGCTTTTTTAACATCACCCGAAACCTGAAACCCGCAACACGAAAGGAGTACATATATGGCCTGCTGGATGAATCTGGGTCAGAACTTTAAAGTCAACGCCAAGAAATTTCCCCATACCGTCGCACTGAAAGACAGTAAAAGAAGCTACACCTATCCTCAAGCGAATATTCGCGTGAACAAGCTGGCTCACAGTCTTATTTCTTTCGGCTTGCAAAAAGGTGATAAGGTTGCTGTGCTGATGGAAAACAGCATCGAAATTATCGAAATTTTTCTTGCTACTGCAAAAACCGGGCTTGTCATCGTACCCATCAATTTTCGCCTGGTCAGCTCGGATGTTGAGTATATCGTAAACAACTCGGATGCCAAAGCGTTTGTGGTGCATGACCAGTTCGTAGGGACTGTTGATCCCATAAAAACAAAATTAAAGAATATTAAACCGGAAAATTATGTCGTTGTGGGTGAAGGAAAAGACGGATACCTAGAATATGAGACATTCATTGGCAATTCCTCAGACAGTGAACCGGATGTTGTGGTAAACGCAGAAGACGCCTGGATTTTGATATATACATCGGGAACCACCGGTAAGCCGAAAGGGGTGGTACGTTCTCATGAGTCGCACATTTCATTTTATCTTATCAATGCGGTTGATTTCGGATTCAACGAGCATGATATATGCATGAATGTGATGCCCCTTTGTCATATCAACTCTACCTTTTTTACCTTTACGTTTACCTATATCGGTGCAACGGTCTATGTGCATCCGGCCCAATCCTTCCGGCCTGAAGAAATTCTTGAGATTGTAGAAAAAGAAAAAATTACCTTTATTTCCCTCATCCCGACCCATTACAACATTATTCTCAATGTCTCCGAAGAGGGGCGACAACGTGACGTCAGCTCTATCAAAAAGCTTCTCTGCTCATCTGCTCCGGTGAGAAAAGATATGAAACTGGCCATCATGGATTTTTTTCCCGGCGTCGAGCTCTACGAGGGATATGGCTCTACAGAAGCAGGCATTGTGACGGTGTTAAAACCTGAATACCAGATGAAAAAACTGGGCTCCATCGGTTTTGAAAATTTGGGTACGGATTTTGTTAAACTTTTTGATATACATGGCAATGAAGTGGGCACAGGTGAAGTGGGAGAACTATATTCACGGGGACCCATGCTGTTTGACGAGTACTACAAGCTTCCGGAAAAAACCGCCAGCTCCTTTCGCGGAGAGTGGTTTTCTGCAGGGGATATGGCCAGACGTGATGAAGACGGTTTCTATCAGATTGTGGACAGAAAAGACAATATGATCATCACCGGCGGTGAACACGTTTATCCGAGCGAAGTGGAAGAGGTGATCGGCAGTCATCCGGATGTGTTTGATGTTGCTGTCATTAGCCTGCCGGACGAAAAATGGGGAGAAAAAGTCGTTGCGGTGGTGATACCCAATGGCGAACTTGATGAAAAAACGATCATGGACCATTGCAGAGAGAAGCTGGCCGGATACAAACGACCCAAAAAAGTGATATTCATCAAGCAGGACGAAATGCCCAGAACACCGACCGGTAAAATAGTTCACCGTGTATTAAGGGAAAATTTCGGAGAATAAAATCGACGGTTTGGTAAATTCCGCCTGGCGCGACGGTGTGGTGCCGCACTTTGTAATCATTCAACGCACCATGGGTAGTATAATAATAAAAATTATACACCTTTCTATCCCGTTTCTTTTTAGCGGGGAAATTTGGACTTTTTACCAAACCGTCTAAATCGAAAACATTATATATTAACCTAAAATACTTAAACTTAATGGAGATTAATCTTATGTTAACAAAAGCTTTTATTCCGTACAAGGGCTATTACAGCACTCCCTTTGCCCGGTGGCAGGGAAGTCTGGCCAATGCCAATGCAATTGAACTGGGTGCCAATACCGCTAAAAGATGGTTTGCCGAAAAAAACTGGGATGCAAAAATGTTTGACTTTCTCTACCTGGGAATTACCATCGGGCAGCCGTATGTGTTTTACGGCAGCACCTGGGCCGCTCATATGATGGGTGCCGGCCATATACCGGGGGTGACCCTGATGCAGGCATGCAGTACTTCTACTACCTGTATCTATCAGGCCGCTGTTGGGGTAGAAACCGGTCTTTACCAAACCCCGTATTGCCTTATGGTGGACAGGTGCTCCAACGGTCCCCATACGATCTGGCCCAATCCCATGGGGCCGGGAGCACAGGTTATATCGGAAAATTGGCTGATGGATCATTTTGGTAAAGATCCCTCAGTGGGCGGAGCCATGATCCAGACAGCGGAGAATGTTTCCAAGGAAGCCGGCATCACCAGAGAGGAATGCGATGCTGTTGCATTAAGGCGTTATGAGCAATATACCGATGCGCTGGCTGACAACCGCGCTTTTCAAAAGCGTTACATGTTTCCGGCGGAAATAAACGTTTCCAGAAAAAAGACCATCCTGGTGGAAGAAGATGAAGGGGTGACCCAAAGTACTAAAGAAGGGCTTGCCAAGCTGAGACCCGTTCTTCCAGACGGTGTCCATACTTTTGGTGCACAGACCCATCCTGCTGATGGAAACTGTGGGGTTATGGTCACCACCCGTGAAAAGGCCAAAGAACTGAGCGATGATTCCGGCATTGAGATCCAGGTGATCTCTTACGGTTTTGCCAGGGCAAAAAAAGGATTTATGGCTGCTGCCGTTGTTCCGGCAGCAAGAATGGCCCTTGAAAATGCCGGTATCGGCATCAATGACGTTAAGGCCATCAAAACCCATAACCCGTTTTCCGCCAATGATATCTATCTTGCCAACGAGTTTAATATAGATGTGAATGGATTTAACAACTACGGATCTTCACTGGTATACGGGCACCCCCAGGGACCCACAGCCGGACGATGCATTATCGAAGGTATTGAAGAGGTGGCCATGGAAGGTGGTGGTTACCTGCTCTTTGGCGGCTGTGCGGCAGGTGACACCGCCGGTTCTATTGTATTAAAAGTTGGGTAAATATTTTTTTGCCAAAGAACACTGAATATCACCGAAGATTCGCCCGAAACAGATGTTGAAATAATCAAGTAAACACTTTTTATTAATGAATAAGGGAGGAAAATTGCAATGAATTACGCCAGATACGCAACACTCCATGCTCGCCATTTGCCTGATAAAACATGTTTGATCGAAAGGACCCCTTCAAAGAACCAGAGAAGGACGTTAACATGGCGGCAGTTTAACGATGAAATCAATAAAACGGCCAATTACCTTTCAAAAGAGCTGGGAGTTAAAGACGGCGACTTTGTCATGCATCTTCAGAACAACTCCCTTGAGTGGCTGATCACCTATTACGGAATTATCAAGATCGGTGCTGTGGTGGTGCCGCTGAATTTCAGATTCCTTGGCCCTGATATTCTTTATGCGGCTAAAATTTGCAGTCCGAAAGTCTTTATTATAGGTTCGGAATTTCTTCCCGTGGTTCAACCTACCCAAAAAGACCTGGCCACCGTTGAAAAGTATATCTGTGTGGGTGAACAGGTTCCTGATGATATGATCGATTATAAAACCATAGCGGCATCTGATGATGTTTCCGAAGCTATGGTGGATGTGGACGATCAGCATGACCTGGCCATGATGTTTACTTCCGGTACCACCGGTGATCCCAAGCCGGTGATGCATACCCATTATTCTCTTAACAATACGGCTATCGGAAATGGAATGAGTTATTTTGTGGAAAAAAATGATAATTATGTCTTTTTCCTCCCGTTATATCACAGTGGAACCATGTTTCTGTGGGCTCCCTTTTATGCCACAGGCGCTGTGGGCACCATTCTAAGAGAGTTTACTGATCCAAAATGGATCATTGAGGCCATGAGTGAAGAGAAAGCTACGGATGTTCTCTTCGTGGTACCGATCGGCATCGCCATTCTTAACGCTATTGAAAACGGTGATATAAAACTTTCCGATTATGATCTTTCAAGATGGAAGTATATGGATATAGGGGCACAACCGGTACCTTTCGATGTGATGCAGCGACTGGTAAAGGCCCTTCCCTGTGGTGTTTCCAATATTTATGGAATTACCGAAGGGGGCGGGGGCGGACTTTTTAATCTTTACCCTGACGAAGTGTTGCAAAAACCGGGATCCATCGGGAAACCTACTTTTGGGATAGAAGCTAAAATTGTAGATGTTGAAGGAAATGAACTTCCTCCTGGAGAAGTGGGTGAGCTTTTATTTAAAACCAACCGCATGATGAAAGGGTATTATAACAATCCGGAGATGACTGCTGAAACATTAAAAGACGGCTGGCTTTACACCGGTGATCTGCTTAAGACCGATGAAGAAGGATACTTTTATATTGTTGACCGTATGAAGGATATGGTGACCTCCGGGGGAGAAAATATTTTTCCGGTAGAAATTGAAGACGCTTTGATGGATCATCCCAAAATTGATGATGTGGCCTGCATCGGATACCCTGACGAACGCCTGGTGGAAGTGGTTCTGGCCATTGTGCAGCTTAAAGAGGGAGAATCAATGACGGAAGAAGAGGTGATTGATTTTGCAAAAACGAAGTTGGCCATGTACAAGGTTCCCCGTAAGGTTCTTTTCGATCCGGTTATGAGAAATCCGACAGGAAAACTTATGAAACCACAGATGAGAGTAAAATATACCGGGCGCAAGGAAGCATTTCAAAAACTCGATTAGATGAGTTAAGCATTGAAGGGAGCAAGTCATGCTGATCACTGAAATATTAGCCAGAAATGCCAGGGTTTACCCAAAGGAAGTGGCCCTTATTGAAAGAGATCCTGGCAAAAAAACCCGCAAAGAGATTACCTGGGAGGAATTTAACACGGAAGCCAACCGAGTTGCCAATGCCCTGATTGCAAAGGGAATAAAAAAAGGAGATAAGGTGGTTCATTTGATGATGAACTGCATTGAATGGCTCCCTGCTTATTTCGGTATTTTGCGAACAGGGGCATGGGTGGTGCCGCTTAACTTCAGGTTTGCCGCAGATGATATCAGACACTGCACCGAAATTTCAGCAGCAAAGGCTTTTCTGTTTGGCGAGGAATTTATTGACAGAGTCAATAGCATAAAAACAACTATTGATAAAACTGTTTCAAACTATATATTTGTCGGCCCCGAGGAGCTGATGCCCGATTATGCCCAGTCGTATGCTGATTTTTTGTCATCCGGCCAGGAAACAGAACCTAAAACCGAAGTTGACATAGGTGACAGTGCCGCACTGTACTTTACCTCCGGAACGACCGGTAAGCCAAAGGCTGTTCATTTGACACAGCGTAACCTTGAATTTTCCTGCTTTTTGGAAAACCGACATCACAACCAGACCCATGAAGACAACTTTCTGTGTATTCCGCCCCTGTACCACACCGGTGCTAAAATGCACTGGTTTGGCAATTTTATTGTAGGGGCGAAAGCGGTTATATTAAAAGGGATACAGCCAAAAGATATTCTTGCTGCAGTTTCGGAAGAAAAATGCACGGTTGTTTGGCTTCTGGTCCCCTGGGCCCATGATATTCTGATTGCCATTGAAAATAACGAGATAAGCTTAGATGACTACGAACTATCCCAGTGGCGGTTAATGCACATTGGTGCCCAGCCTGTCCCGCCATCTTTAATTAGAAACTGGAAAAAGGTTTTTCCCCACCATGAGTATGACACCAATTACGGTTTAACCGAAACCACCGGCCCGGGTTGTGTCCATCTTGGAATAGAAAATGTGAACAAGGTGGGAGCAATCGGCGTTCCCGGATTTGACTGGGAGTGTATGATTTTCGACTGGGAAAGTTTGACCATGAGCAACGAAATGAAACCGGTCGCCCCGGGTGAAAGCGGTGAACTTGCCGTCAGGGGCCCTGGGGTGATGAAGGAATATTATAAAAACCCCGAAGCAACTGCTGCAACCATTGTCGATGGATGGCTGCTGACTGGAGATATTGCCCGCTATGATGAGGACGGATTTATCTGGCTGGTGGATCGTGCCAAAGACATTATTATTACCGGTGGTGAAAACATATTTCCGGTGGAAATAGAAAGCTTCATTATGGATAATCACAAAGTGCAGGATGTGGGGGTGATTGGATATCCGGATGAGCGCTTGGGTGAAATTGTAACTGCCATAGTAAAGGTAAAGCCTTCCCAGGAGATGACCGAAGAAGAACTCATGAAATATTGCGAAGGGCTTCCCAGATACAAACGTCCAAGAAAAATCATTTTTGCAGATGTTCCGAGAAATCCGACCGGCAAAATAGAAAAGCCGAAGTTAAGAAAAATGTATACCGGCCGTTCAGAAAAATTGGCCTAGGTTAAAAACAAGATGGTGATGCGGGATAGAGCGACACTCTAAAAGGTAAATTTATTTTTTGAACGAATCCCACCATCTGGCGCTAAAAGTCTTTTTACGAGATCATCAAAATTGGCCGAAGACAAATATAGTTATACGGTAAGATGTCGTACCTGCCGTACCATGTTCCAGGTACAGCTGTTTGAAAGCCACCAGAAAAATCTGTTTTTGGTAGATAAAAAGGACTGGTACTGTGATAAGTGTAAAAAAGAATACTTGAGTGAGCAGTCCAAAAAACTTGCCAAGGCACATCAGGCAATCGGATTTCCTGAACTTAAAGGATCCTGGAAAATGGTTTCATGGGCGGAAAAAATCAGGGCGGAGTTAATCGGCAAGGTCGATTATTTGAGAAAAAGCCTCAAGTTTGAAAATGATGATGAAAAAAAGCAGTCAGGCAAAGCGTTTGATATCTTTTTCCAGGAGTGGCAGCAAAAAACAGAGGCCAAATGGTGGATAGATCACCGGAAAATGACTGTGAGAAATATTTCTCAAAGGGTAGCGGAACTATCTGAATCAATCAAAAATAGGTGATTCGTCCTTTATTGTGTTTGAACCAATTTGCTGGCAAGTTTTTCCATGTGGTCAAGCAAAACTTCTTCCTTACCATTTTTACATCTTAAAGAGGATATGGCCATGGTGCTGTGTGTCTCGGTATTGATCCGCTTGGCCTGAAGGAGCGAACTTTTTCCTATTGATCTAAGACTCCCTACAATGATCTGTTTCGCTGCCAATGCCTTTCCCGCCTGGACTGCCTGTTTTTCATCTATAAGCCCTGTTTGTCCAAGGGTGACCTCTTGCACCACCTGATTCATATTTTCACGGTTGACCAGAATGAAGTTACCCAAACGGAACAGTTCTTCTCTCAAGGCTTCAGAAAGAATAAGGGCCACTATCTTCAGATGTTTTGCAGCATCAAGATCGTAAACAGCAAGCTGGGCTCGGCCTTTGGCCGCAGACTTTTCCTCGAGGGTCTTGGCGATATCCACCTGTCGGCCCAGGGATGCAAGCGTTCGAGGTTTCTTTGAAGGTACAGGTGGTTTTTCAACCCGTTGAATTGAAGCGGGTACTTTTTTGAGCGGTGGGGATTTATGCTCTAAATGCGGATCTTTCTTGCGGTTGCCGATACGGAGCGCAGTGACCATCAAATCCTTTTTTGCATCGCGGAATATTTCACGATAAGATGCTTTGATAACAGGACTGTATGCTCCCCGGGTGCCGACCTTTACATGAGAGAATACCGCAAATTGCTTACCTGTTTCAATATTGATCAATACCACACGCCAGTAAGGGGATGGCTCCCAACCGCGCTCAGCGATCATGGCATATTCGGCATACACTGACCGACCAACCTCTTTCGCCAGAGACCAGTCATTTCTTTCCCATCGCCAAACTGTTGAGATTTGTCTTCCTAAAACCGAGCGGACATCTTTTTTGGGGACCACCTCGTACATTCCCTGATCTGAAAGGGTTTTTCGTAGTGCTTGATACATTTTTTTTTCGAACTTTTTGTAAGGCGTGCGCCATCCACGTTTTGGCGCAGTACTTGAAGTGGGTTGGATAAAAATCCTGAGCTTGGCGCCCGGCGGTGGAGGGGGAATGGTGTTAAGCTGAACTTCAGCGCAGTGGGTGACCAGAAAAAATGTGGGTAAAGCTAATAGTATCCATAATTTCTTAACTTTGGTGTTCCACCTTTTCATAGTGCATCCTCCAATGACAGAAGATTATTTATAAAGTTTCGAGTTGGAAGTTAACAGATTGTTCGACAGTGGTTGCTGGATTCACACTCCGGTTTTTTGACATACCCTATCTTTGCCCAGCATCTTTAACTCATATTTCAAATAATAACACAAAAAACTTCGGGTATCAACAGGTTAAGCGTTTCACTGTTGAGCAATCGCATTGATGAAATAAAGAGATAGTAATTTTAATTTTACTTAAGCATGAGGATTATCATTCTTAATGGAAGTGGACAAATTATTTAATATAGATTATATAAAGGGATAGTTTTAAAATGCATTTCGATAAATCGTGGTTTAACATCAAATAGATCTCGCCTTTGGCAGTGTCAGCACGCCGATATAATTTTTTGACGGAGGGATAGCTGGTTTGTCCGAGTTTACTTTTTCCAATGTACAAAGAGAAATGGAGGTTTACGGATATGATTCCGTCACCCGAAGCCACTGTCGCATGTGTCACGGCGGATGCGGCGTTCTGGTTTATACCAAGAACGGAAAGGTGGTTAAAATCGCCGGTGACCCGGACTGCCCCATCAATCACGGGACATTGTGCAGCAAGGGTATTGCATCCACACAACTGGCTTACCATCCGGACAGGCTGACTTATCCGGTTAAAAGAATCGGGCCCAAGGGAAGCGGAAGATGGAAACGAATTTCCTGGGATGAAGCCCTGGATACAATAGGAAACCACATTCTGAAATATAAAGAAAAATTCGGAACTGAATCCATTGTGATGGGCTATGGTACCGGTCGCGAAAACGAGGCGGTCATTTACCGATTTGCCAACCTGCTTGGCACACCCAACGTGCTGACTGCAGGACACTTCTGTTACGGTCCCAGGATTGCGACGAGTATCATTACCTGTGGGACAAACCCGATTGTCGATTATGAGAATCATCCCAAGTGTATTATGGTGTGGGGGAATAATGTGGTAATCAGCAATCCTGACTGTTACAAAGGCGAACCTTTTAGCGTCAGTTTGAATAAAGGGGCCAAACTGATAGCTGTCGATCCGAGGCTTACGCGGATTGCCGCACGGGCGGACATATGGCTTCAACTCAGGCCGGGTACCGATACGGCACTGGCCCTGGGGATGCTTCATGTGATTGTTAACGAAGGACTGTATGACAGGGAGTTTGTGGAAAATTACGTTCACGGGTGGGAACCGTTTGTTAAACGGGTCAATGAGTATCCCCTTGATAAGGTGGCCAGAATTACCTGGATTGCAAAGGAAAAAATTCGCCAAGCGGCACGAATGTTTGCCACCGTTAAACCGGCTGCGATTCAATGGGGTGTGGCTATTGAGCAACAGATCACCTGTGCGGACAACAATCGTGCCCTCATGGCCCTGATGGGAATTACCGGCAATATTGATATTCCAGGGGGACAGATGCTGTTCAAGTCGCCTGAAATCATAAATGTGGGTCAATTCGGTGCCCATAGAATGCTTTCGGAACAACAGAAAGCGAAACGGTTGGGTGGAGACAGATTTCGTCTGGCAGGAAATTTTGCCATCATCAATCCAAAATGTGTATGGGACGCCATCCTCGAAGAGAAACCCTATCCGGTGAAGATGCTGTTTTTTATCAGCTCCAATCCGCTCATGACCCGTGCCAATGCAAAAGAGGTTTATCGTGCTCTTGAAAAAGTAGAGTTTATGGCTGTTTCCGACTTTTTTTTAACCCCGACTGCTGAACTGGCAGATATTGTTCTGCCTGCAGCCACCTGGCTTGAAATGAATTATGTGGGTGATTTCTGGAAACGCCACGGTTATATTCTGCCGAGACGCAAGGTAATACAGGTGGGTGAGTGCCGTTCCGATCATGAAATGCTCAATGAGCTTGCCCACCGGGTGGGGCAGGGGGATTACTGGTGGGACACCTTTGAAGAGGGCCTGGATTACATTCTTGAACCGCTGGGCATCACCTGGAAGGAGTTTAACAAAAAGGACTATATCAGAGGGGAAATCAGGTATCAGAAATATAAACAAAACGGGTTTTCCACGCCCACTCGAAAATTTGAAATTTTTTCTACAGTTCTTGACAGCTGGGGAGTTGACCCCCTTCCGCAGTTTAAGGAGGCTTCCGAAAGCCCTTACAGCACTCCCGAATTATATAAAAAATATCCATATATCATTATCACCGGAAGGAGATTGCCCGGGTTTTTTCATACGGAAAACCGCCAGCTTCCCTGGATGAGGGAGCTTCACCGAGACCCGGTGGTTGAAATCCATCCGGATACGGCTGACAAAGAAGGTATCAGCGAAGGGGACTGGGTGGTCATCGAGTCTCCCCGTGGCAGCATCAGACAAAGAGCCAAGGTTTTCGCCGGTATCGATCCGAGAGTAGTCAGTGCGGAACACGGGTGGTGGTTTCCGGAAAAAAAAGATCCGGGTCATGGCTGGGATGAATCAAACATCAATATATTGACGGATAATTCCTATGAGGGGTGTGATCCGGACATGGGCGCCACTCCTGTGCGAACTTTTTTGTGCAGAATTTATGCGGAGAAAAAACAAGCGGGCGCTAGATGAAAAAATATTACCTGACAATCGATCATGAACTATGCTGGGGATGCAAAGCTTGTGAGGTGGCGTGCAAACAGGAGAATAATTCGGCCGATGGCATTAAATTAATTACTGTGACAGAAAACGGGCCCAAGGAAATTAACGGCAAATTCGAATTTTCCTTTCATGTTCATATGTGCCGTCATTGCGATGATCCTCCCTGCATGGATATCTGTCCGGAAGAGGCAATTACAAAAAGAGAAGATGGCATGGTTGTATTGGATTATGATTTATGTTCGGGTTGCCGGGCCTGCATGGATGTTTGCCCTTACGACGCCATTGCCTATGATGAAGATAAAGGCCTTGCCCAAAAGTGTAATCTCTGTCATCACAGGGTGGATCAAGGGCTCCTTCCCGCCTGCGCCGATAATGTGTGTTTGGCCCATTGTATTTTTTTTGAGATTAAAGAGTGATTTGCGGATACAGAACATATTCAATAAAAAACAAACAGTCGTTTTTCAATCTTAGGTCGGTTCGACCGGAGAATCGCCTACTGGCCTGTGACAAGACTTAACAATCTTATCTAAAAATGAACGTACGGCAGCTATCCCGCTTCAATTAGATTTGAGTCAGCCCCGGAGGACAGAACCCCACGGCGGCGCTGATCGTCTCTGCCTGTATCGGTTTAACTGAGAAGATAGGGGGTGTGTAACATGCCGATCTCATTAGTTAAGTCTTGTCACAGGCCAGTAGGCGATTCCCCGGTCGAACCTTAGGTTTCATGCTTCGTTGTGCCCAGTCGGGCATATAAATTTATGTGTAAATAGAAGTCAGTGGTAAGTACGGCCGAAAGGATGTTCCATGAAATATTTTAACGTTGAACCATGGAAATATTTATTAGAGGTTATGCTTGTTTTTTTGATTATCATCATGACAGCAAGCAATATAAGAGCAGAAGCCCCACAAAGTCTGTCTGACTGTTCCCAAATTGAAGATGATGAACAGCGGCTGAAATGCTATGATGAAACTGCCGGGTCTGACTCGGATGAAACCGGTAAAGCTTCCTATCTTACCAAACTGTGGGAACTGGATAAGGAAGTGTCGCGGGGTAAATACTCTTTTATGCCCCATCGATCGAATTACATCCTGCCGTTTGCATATAATGATTCGCCCAATAAAGCCCCCATACAGGAAGCTTCACCGAACATGGATGTGGAAAAGAACGAAGTCAAGTTTCAAATAAGCCTGAAAATCAAACTCTGGCAGGATATTTTCGGGCAGGAGATGGATCTGTGGTTTGGTTATACCCAGAAATCATTCTGGCAGCTTTATAACTTTGATGACTCTGCTCCATTTCGTGAGACCAATTATGAACCGGAGTTGCTGCTCAACTTTCGCACAAATTATAGGTTACTTGGGCTCAATGGCCGTGTTATCAACTTAGGCTTTAATCATCAATCCAACGGAAGGTCTGAACCGCTTTCCAGGAGCTGGAACCGTATTGTGGGAAACATGGGTTTCGAGAGAGGTGATTTTACTCTGCTTTTGAAAGCCTGGTACCGGATTCCGGAAAACTCAGAAGACGATGATAATCCGGATATTACCGATTACATGGGGCCTGGTGAGATCTGGGGCTATTATCTGTGGGAAAAGCACAGGTTCGGGATAATGCTGCGTAATAACTTTCAGGCCCATAAAAATCGAGGGGCATTGCAGCTTGAGTGGAGTATTCCTCTATCTGATAAAATCAGTGGTTATATCCAGTACTTCACCGGTTATGGAGAAAGCCTGTTGGATCACGACCACGATGTCAATCGGATTAGTATCGGTCTTATTCTGGTCGATTGGAATTGACACTAAAGAGATATGGGTAAAAAAATCACCGGAATATTTCCCAAGTGGTGGAAGAATCCGGCGACAGAAGGGAAGGGAAGAAAATTGAATATTCTTAAAAAAGTTTTAAAACACGAGGTTTTTCCTGCATTGGGGTGCACCGAACCGATTGCGGTTGCATACGCGGCCGGAATCGCTGCTAACGAGGTGGATGGAGATATTGAAGAAATAAGTATAACGGTTGACCCGGGAGTTTATAAAAATGGTTTTGCAGTAATCGTTCCCAATACGGACGGAGAAAAAGGCAATCTAATCGCCGGTGTTCTCGGCGCCTTAATCAAAAAGCCTGAATTGAAGATGGAAGTTTTAAAAGATGTAAAAGGGGAAATGATCGGTCGGGCAAAAACATTGATTCAAAATAAAAAGGCAAAAATATCTTACGACAGTTCAAAAACGGATCTATATATTGAAGTCTTTTTAAAAACGAAAAAAGATTCATCCCGGGCGGTGATTGAAAATTCCCATACCAACCTGGTTTACCTGGAAAAAAATAATCAGACACTGTTTAAAAAGGAGCGCAGGGAAAGCCGGTCTGCCGGAAAAGAGTATAAGGCGATTTTGAAGAAAATGAAAATATCCGAACTTATTGATTTAGTCCAACATATGGATGATGAGGATTATGACTATATCAAACACGGCATTGAGATGAATCTGGAGATTTCCAAGGCCGGACAAAGGTTGGAAAAAGTCGGTTATTATATTTTTAATTCAGTGAATAGAGGGTGCCTCATAAATGATGTTTTTTTATCAAGCAAAATATTGACCGCTTCAGCCGCGGATGCCCGAATGGCGGGAATTGATTTGCCTGCGATGTCCAGCGGCGGCAGTGGAAACCAGGGAATTGTGTCTATTCTGGTTCCTTACAACGCCGGAAAAATTTTTAAAATCGAAGAAAAGATCATTCTTCAAAGTATTGCCCTGTCCCATTTGATTAACAGTTATATCAAATGTTTTACCGGTGATTTATCCCCCCTTTGCGGGTGCGCGACTGCGGCAGGAGTTTGTGCAACGGCAGCCGTGGTTTACCAGCAATGCGGGAATGATATGGAAAAGATTACTTTAGCCGTCAACAGTTTAATCAGTGATTTGGGAGGGATGCTGTGTGACGGCGCAAAAGGGGGATGCGCTTTAAAAGTCGCCAGCGCCACAGATTCGGCCATCCGTTCTGCCTTTATGGCTTTGGATAATTACGGTATTTCTAATTTAGAAGGTTTTGTGGGAAAAACCGCCGAAGAAACGATTCGCAATTTAAGTAAAATAAGCATTCTGGGCATGTCAAAGGTGGATGAAACAATTCTTGGCATCATGCTCGATAAAAGCGTATAATTTTTTTAAAACATTTTAGCTCTTTGAAAGGCTGCTCGGCATTCATTCGTCTGAGTGCCGGATTCAATTGATAATTTTTTAAAGGGCCGAAATAATCAAAATTACTCCAATTGCCGCCAGGCCGTTACGCAAAAATAGGAAGAAAATTGATCTCCCATAGAGAATTGAAGGTTAGAAGAAGAGGCTTGGGCGAAATCCATATCGCAGTGCTATTTTTTGGGCTTGCAGGTCTTTTTGGTAAACTGGTGGCTTTGCCGGCAACCATCATTGTGCTTGGCAGAGTTTTTTTTGCAACGATTTTCTTATCTCTGGTCCTTATCTATCTAAAGCAGGGAATAAGGCTACGGCAAACGCAGGATTATTTCTTCATGACACTGATGGGGGGTATCCTGGCAGTTCACTGGGTGACCTTCTTTCAGGCCATTCAAGTGTCTACGGTAGCCATAGGGTTACTGACCTTTTCAACATTCCCGGTGTTCGTTACTTTCCTTGAACCGATTTTTTTCAGAGAAAGATTGGAATTTAAGGATATTTTAATTGCATTCCTTGCAGTTGTGGGTGTTGCTCTTGTTATTGAAGAGTTCGAGATAAGAAACAGTATGACCCGGGGCGCGCTATGGGGGATCGCATCCGGTTTCACATTTGCTCTGCTGTCGATAATGAATCGGAAGTATGTCAAACACTACTCCAGTATCATAGTGGCTTTTTATCAGGATTCCATTGCAACTGTGGTGCTTCTTCCTTTTCTATTTCTGGCGGTGCCTGTGTTCCGGCTGACTGATATACTGCTTCTATCTTTACTGGGTGTGGTATTTACAGGGCTTGCTCACACCTTATTTATAAAAGGCCTGGCCAGTGTTAAAGCACAAACGGCAAGCATTATTGCCTGTCTTGAACCGGTATATGGTATTATCGCAGCGATCCTGTTATTAGGCGCGATACCAACTTTGAGGGTATTTTTAGGTGGTGTCATCATTTTAAGTGCGGCTTTCTATGCAACGATAAAACAATGATGGTGTCGTTCTAAGTCTCATCTACTGCGTTGTAGCGGTTTTTCAGGAACTCGACATACTCCATGTATAGTCTCGTTCCTGAAAAACCGCTACGCCTTGTATATGAACCTTGGAACGACACCATCCGGCTTATTTTTACAAATTCGTAAAACAATGACGGTCTCGTAAATCGGACTTTTCAGAAGTTCATCGAACTTAAATAGTAAATAAAAATTCACCAGGAATCGAACAATTATGAGACTGGCAATCCTGGCAAATTGGCAACGATCGTGAAAATCTGTTTCATTAATCCCCCTATTGAAGACTTTTATTCAACATCCATTAGACGCCAACCACTAGGGATATTATATTTAATCAGCTCAATAAAATCCGCAGGGTATCATGTTTCATTCATTAATGGTCATTCACCCAAAAAACATAAGCTTCCCATCCCTGCAGAATTTTCCTACCTGAATAAATATATTTCAAACAATAACCCTGCTCTTTCATTTCCCTTTAAAAATTACTATCATTTTGGATTAAGTTTTCAGGAAATAGAAAAACAAATTAAGTCAACGGATGCCGATATATATTTTATCTCGGCATTATTCACCCCTTACTATCAAGAAACCGATGAAATCATACATATCATTAAAAGGGTAAATCCTTTTTCCAAAATAGTTGTGGGAGGTTATCACGCCGCACTCTATCCCGAATATTATTTACAAAAGCTCGATGTTGATTTTGTAATCATCGGTGAAGGAGAGCAAAGCTCGGTGCAATTGCTGGACTCTCTGATAAATGATAAAGATATACTTAAAGTACCGAACCTGGCATTCCGTAAAAAAGATGAAATGGTTAAGACAGAAAAAAAGTATATTCAAGATATTAATGCGATACCTTATCCTTCAAGAAAATTTCTTAAAGCACGCGATTTTAAAATGTATCGAGCTCGTGCTGTTTCAATGATCACCTCAAGAGGCTGCCCAAATAAATGTGATTTCTGCACCGGAAAAATTATCTGGGGTAAACGTTACCGGGCCAGAAGTATTGAATCCGTTTTGTCGGAAATAGATCGGTGCATCCACCAGTATGAGATTAAGATCATCAATTTTGAGGATGATAATATTTTTGCCCACAAGTCAAGGGCGGTTGAATTATTAACCGAGCTGTATCATTTTCAAAGAATACATGATGTGAGTCTTGATTTTACCGCCATGAACGGTATTTCTATTGAACAACTTGATGAAGAGATATTAAATTTAATGAAACAGGCGGGTTTTAGAGAGTTAAATATTTCATTGGTCAGCTATTCTGAGCAACTACAAAAGCGATATAACAGGCCTTTTGATACAAAAAAATTTGCTGATATTGCGAATATGGCAAGGACACTCGGGATGAATGTAAGATCCTATTTTATACTTGGACTTCCAAATCAGACCAAAGAAGAGATAGAGGCTACCATCAATTTTCTAAAAAGTTTGCAGGTAAAAATATTTCCTTCCGTTTATTATGATGTGAATACTGCTGAAGGCCAGTGGAAGATGCAGCGATCATCGGCATTTTTTAACGAAACAGAACACCTTTGTAGAGATGATCTTTTTCATTTATATAACAGGATCAGGTATTAAAAGAGGTTAATTCAGACACCCTTAGAAAGTTTGTCAAATATGACACGCTTTAAAGAAAGGGTGTCAAAAATACATAATCACTAATCGGGGAGGTTTTAAATGTCGATACTTTTTACTCCTGGGAAAATCGGAAAGGTTGAGATACCAAATAGATTTGTCAATTCAGCAACATATGAATGTATGGCCAAGGAAACCGGTGAGGTGAGAGATGAATTGATTAAAAGATACGTAAGACTGGCCAAAGGTGGCGTGGGATTGATCATCACCGGGATGATGTGTGTTCATCCTTCCGGGCGCGGTTACAAACACCAGATAGGAATCCATCATGACAGTATGATACAGGGCTTAAAGAGATTGGTGGATGCCGTGCATCACGTAGGTGGCAGGATCGCGTTTCAATTGGCCCATAGCGGAAGGCAAACCACCAAGGATATGATCGGTCGGACTCCTTTAGCACCGTCAAGCCGTGGTCGGGATCCGATAAACTTGGTAAAGCCCAAAGCAATGACCGAAGACGAAATTATCCAAGTCATTAAAGCTTTCGGGGCTGCTGCCAAACGGGCAGTGGAGGTTGGCGCAGACGGAATTCAACTCCATGGGGCTCACGGATATTTAATCAGCGAATTTTTATCTCCATTTTTTAATATCAGAACAGATTCATGGGGGGGCAGCGCTGAAAATCGATTTCGGTTTTTAAAGGAGGTATACCTGGAGGTCAAAGAAGTGGTGCCTGATGGTTTTCCTGTTTTACTGAAACTCAATACCAATGACCACACTCCAAAAGAAGGAACGTACCCTTCGCTGGCAGCAAAATATTCCGGATGGATGGCGGAATTAGGAATTAATGCGGTGGAAGTAAGCTCCGGGACAACAAACTATTCATACATGAATATGTGCCGGGGTGATGTGCCAACGGCCGAACTGGTCAAAGGTCTCTCTTGGTGGGAGAAACCCATCGGACGTTTCATGATCGGCAGGTTGGAAGGAAAATATGACCTCGTAGAAGGCTATAACCTCGATGCTGCTAAGATCGTCAAACCGGTCATCGGAGATATTCCATTATTGCTGGTAGGAGGTATGCGCACCGTTTCCCACATGGAAGAAGTTTTAAAAAATAATGATGCAGATTTTATATCCATGTCGCGGCCATTCATAAGAGAACCTTTGCTGGTGAATAAGATAAAAGACAACAAGATGGACCGAGTCTCCTGTGTTTCCTGCAATCGCTGTCTGGCGGCTGCAGCAAATGAACTTCCGGTTTACTGTTATAATAAAGGGTTTCCGAAGGGATGATTCTGACAGGGATGTAACATAATCACATTTTATTTCAGTATGTGACATCCCTTGAAATCTTGTGGCAATTGAATTTTATCAAAGTTAATTTATTACGTTTATTATTCTATATCAACCTTCAAATTTTTCAATACCATTCAATTTCAGCTGCTTTTTCTCACCATTCTTGCGATTCTTTTTTTGTTATTGGAGTACCACCGCAACTGGTTGACGCTGAGAGAATAAAGGATAAATCGGGTTTTTCGATATAAAGCCCTTTTGATTATCGGAAATTCCAGTTTGACAAATAGGTTTATTCTCTTTATTTATATCAATTATAATTCAGCAATCTTCATAAGGAGCTTGTCCATGCATAAATTTTTCGGATTTACCTGAGTGTGCTTTAAAAATTCTGCCCGGGTTCGGTAGGCACAGGGTTTGGCCGAAAAATCATATCTATTCTTTTTTATTTATCATCTTTTACATTCATAAATCGATCAGACTCTGTCACATCCCATTTTGAAAAAATATAGGGGCAATGGTGCTGGGCGCCCCGCGGTCTTCAAAACCGTTGGCCCCGTCTGAAAAACGGGGAGGAGGTTCGATTCCCCTTGCCCCTTCCAGAACGGAAGTAACAGAAAATTAAAAGTTGTAAATTCAGGTAATGGAAAAACACATCACAATAGGTGTGGCCGGTCATGTGGACCATGGGAAATCCGCCCTTGTCCGGTGTATGACCGGTATCGACACGGATCGATTGCAGGAAGAAAAGGTACGTGGTCTGTCTATAGAGTCAGGGATTGCGCCCTTAAAGCTTCCTTCCGGCCAAAGGGTCTCTTTGATAGATGTTCCAGGCCATACGGACTTTCTAAAAAATACTATCAGGGGTTTGAATAGTGTAGATATGGCAATTCTTGTAGTGGCGGCTGACGACGGGGTAATGCCTCAAACCCTTGAGCATCTGGAAGTGCTCCAATTTTTCAAAGTCAAGGGTGGGTTTGTTGTATTAAGTAAGACGGATCTTGTGGATGAGGAGACCTTGGAAATCGGCAGGCTTGAAATCAAAGAGGCATTAACAGGCACCATTTTCGAGGGAAAACCTGTCATTTCATTTTCCGCACCCGATCTAACGGGTCTTGATGATATCCTTTTTTGCATTGATGGGGAGATAAAAGATATACCCTGCAAGATGACGGATACCCCTATGCGTCTGTGGATAGATCAAATCAAAAGATTTACAGGTATTGGAACCGTTGTTAGCGGAACTGTTCTGTCCGGTACTCTCAAACAGGATGATTCCCTGCAACTTATGCCAACCGGTTTGATAACACGAGCCCGTTCAATGGAATCACACGGGAAAAAAATCTCCATAGCTGTTGCGGGCCAACGGGTTGGTGTTAATCTGCATAAAATTTCTGTCAAAGCAGTAAAGCGTGGAACGGCCTTGGCAGAGCAGGGAGTTGTGAAACCCGGTTATTTATTGAATGTGGAACTTCAAGTACTTAAAAGGTCAGGCCAAACGCTTAAAAACAGACAAAGAGTGAGGCTCTATCTTGGAACCTCGGTTACGAACGCTATGGCAGTTTTGATGGACAATAAAAAATTGTCGCCTGGTGATAAAGGACTGGTACAGTTCCGTTTAATGAAGCCGATTGCCGCCCTTCCAAGGGATCCGTTTGTAGTTTCACCTTTAAACCTGAATACAATCATTGCCGGTGGAACAGTTCTGGAAGTCCCTCAAGAAAAGTTCAGAGAAGCAAAGGCTTTAACAATGATTCCATGTCTTAAAGCACTCCAACAGGGCGATATGAAAGAATTTGTGGATTGTTTTTTCAGCAGAAATCAAACCCGGTTTATCACGGCAGGGGAGCTTGCCCAGGCTACTGGCCTTCCCATAACCTACTTTGAGGCAGAAATCAGTTCAAGGGTCAGCAAGGGTGAATTTATATATCTTAAAGGTGAGGGGGCCTTTAAAAAAGATCATTATAATTCAGGGAAAAAAGAGATTTTAAATACTATTGAAAGTGTAATCAGGAAAAATCCATTAAAAAAGAACTTAAATGCCGTAGAGATTACAAACAGACTGGATACAGCTTTTGACGAAATACTGCTTAAAAAAATGCTTTCGGAACTTTGTGATGAAGGAAGGCTGGTGAAGATAGACGGCGGATTTCAATTTCAGAATCTTAAAGGTAAATTTACAAAACAGCAGGAGCATTTGCTTTCACTGCTTTTCAAATACGCACAAAAAACGGGTGTCGTTCCCTTCAGCGCTGATACAATATGGAAGTTGCATGATAAAAAATTTGAAAAGGATGAAATACAGAACCTTCTTGATTATTTATATTTTCAGAAAAAATTGATTCGCTTGAGTGATAAACGATTCTTATCTCTCGAGGCCTTGGAAGAGATTAAGAAAAGTGTGAAAGAATTCATTTTGCACAAGAGAAGCATAACCCTTGCAGACAGTAAAGAGATTTTAGGATACGGAAGGTGGGGAGGAGTTCCTGTTTTAGATTATCTGGATAAAATTGGTTTTACTTCAAGAAAGGGTAATGAGCGCGTTTTAAAAAAATGAATGAAATAGGAGGAAAAAATGGGCGAAGATTACAGAAGTATGTGGGAAAGTTTGGGTTTAGACCTCGATGCGCATGATGCACTGCTTGAAGTGCTCGGTAAAGGTTACCAGGATATCTATCTGGCACAGAAAGATCGGCCCGAAGGAATGGGCTATTTCGATTTTGTAATGAGCGAAGTACACGGATTGCGCATTAAGGAACTGTTGGACGAAAAGGCTGCCGGTCGCAAGGTGATCGGATCATTCTGTGTATTTGTGCCGGAAGAGATAGTGCGGGCTGCTGATGCCACACTTGTGGGCCTTTGTACAGGGGCTGATTTTGCCATGGAAGAAGTGGAAAAGCTTCTTCCCCGTAATACATGCGCTCTTATAAAGTCGGCCTTTGGATTTAAGCTGGGGAAGGTTTGCCCTTACCTTGAATCTTCAGACATGATTGTTGGGGAAAACACGTGTGATGGAAAAAAGAAGTCCTATGAGACATTAACTAATCTCGTTCCCAACCTGTATGTAATGGACATACCACAGGTTAAATCTGCAGAAGGAAGAGCTCTTATGAAAGCGGAATATCTGCGCTTCAAGGAGGCCGTTGAAGAACTTACCGATGTAAATCTTGATGCCGAAAGGCTCAAGAAAGGCATTGAAATCGTCAATAATAAACGAAAAGCGATTTACAGGCTGTCAAATTTGCGAAAAAACGATCCTGCACCTATTTCCGGGCTGGATGCCTTGCTGGCCAATCAGGTCTTTTTTTATGATAATCCTGTACGGTTCACAGAATCGGTGAACAAGATGTGCGATGAACTGGAAAAACGGATCGAAAAGAAAGAAGGCGTATTCCCTGAAAAAACACCACGCATCCTGATATCAGGATGTCCCATGGCCGTTCCCAACTGGAAACTTCCCTGGATTATAGAAACATCCGGCGCAGTTATTGTGGGAGAGGAATCCTGTGTTGGGGAGCGGGGCACCCGCAATCTGACCGATGATAGCTGGGATACTGTAGAAGAACTAATGGAAGCCATCGTGGACCGTTATTTCGAAGTGGACTGCGCTATATTCACACCCAATCCCGATCGTCTTAACCACATTGTTGAAATGACCGAGACTTACAAAGTAGACGGTGTGATTCACTACGGTCTGCAATTCTGTCAGCCATATCTCATGGAATCCATGCCAGTGGAAAAGGCCCTTGAGGCAAAGAATATTCCAACCCTTCGTATTGATACTGATTACAGCATGGAGGATGTGGGACAGCTCAAGACTAGGGTGGAGGCGTTTGTGGAATTATTGAAATAGTAAAGCAAAGGAAAGCACATGAAATATGCAGGCATAGATATTGGTTCGCGTTCTATTGAACTGGTGATCCTGAAAGACGGGGATATCATCCATTCCGCTAAAACCGCGACCACCTTTGATCCGCTTACCCAGTGCAAGCGTTTGATGAACGGTATAGAGGCAACAAGAACCATTGCCACCGGCTACGGGCGAAAACTTTTCACTGATAACGGGAACAGTAATAATGTCTCAGCCATCACGGAAATCCAGGCATATGCAATGGGAGCCGGTCGGGTATGGCCGGATGCCCGCACGGTTCTTGATATCGGGGGGCAGGATACCAAGGTGATCTCTCTCAACGCCGAAGGGAAGGTGGCAAAGTTCGAGATGAATGATCGTTGTGCCGCGGGGACCGGGAAGTTTCTCGAATTCATGGCTGTTGCTCTCCAGGTTCCCATTGAATCCTTCGGGGGTTTCGCATTAGAGGCTGATAAAAGGATTCATATAAACAGCATGTGTACGGTCTTTGCTGAAAGTGAGGCCACCTCCCTTATGGCCCGTGGCGAGAAGCCTGAAAACATAGCAATGGGTTTGCATCAGGCCATTGTTGATCGAACTTTTTCAATGCTCAGTCGAGTTGACGGAAAGGGGCCTGTGCTTTTTGCCAGCGGAGTTGCCCACAATCCCTGCGTGAAATCGATTTTTGAGGAAAAACTTACTGACGCCATAGTTGTCCCGGATGATCCTGACATGGTAGGTGCGCTTGGTGCGGCTTTGTATGCGGAAAGGAAATAATTAAAAATTTTTATCGAGATCATGAGAGAAAGGAGAAAAAGGAGAGAGTATGTTGAAAATACACAGTAAAGAAATGGGCGTATCGGCATTGTTTTGCACGGTTCTATTCTTTGGATTCACCATGGGCTCCAATGGCCTTTGCACTGAAATCAATGAAGTTGAAACAGAAAGAATAGCTGTCAACTTAGGGTTCACACAAAAATAAGTTTACAATTTTAAGAATTGAGGCGCCCGCTTGGCAAGGCGCGAAAGTACAGGAAAATCAGGATATTCCGAGCTTTCGCAACGCAGCCAGACGGGATGCATCGGCGCTTAAAATGTAAAGTTATTTTTGCGTGAGCCCTTAGTAAGGGAGGTTCAAAAAGGTGGTTATGGAATTGTTCGTACTGATGAGCTTAAGCAATGGATGGATCAAAAAAAAGAAATGGTTATAGTCTTTACCGGTCCTGAGGCTGGTTTCAAAAAGGGGCATTACCCGGGGGCAGTTCAATTTAAACTTCCCATACCGGAACTGAAGGAAATGCCGGAAAAGAATAAATCGGCTTTTATCAAACTTTTGGGGTCGGATAAAAATCTGACATTAGTTTTTTATTGCGGATTTACAAAGTGTACCCGCTCCCACAATGGTGCCATGTGGGCCATGAAGTTGGGTTACAAAAATGCTTATCGGTGTCCCGGTGGGATAAAAGGGTGGCTACAGGCCGGCTTTCCTGTGGAAAAAGGCAGGTAGAGAAACAAAGACAGGAGAAATGTTAAAAAGGGTCTTTGTAAAAGAACCAATTCTTTTCGCTGGTGACGTGGCCGGAAATCTTTGCATGCACCATCTGTTGGAAAAAGCATTTGGCAAGGATATCATGCTTCCTGAAATTTTGCAGATGGTCGGAGCTCTGGGAGCGGCGTTGCTCGCTGGTGAAAAGGGACGAATTTTATTTGTATAGGTAAAGTGACATTATTTACATTAAAGAAGGAGGATAAAAATGATTAGCAAAAAGGGATTTACACTGGTTTTATGCATTGCATTTATGTTCGTATCGTTGAGTACAGCTATGCCATCTTATGGCGAAAGTATTCTCAATAAGATAGAAAAGACAGGCAAGGTCAATATGGGATTTCGAGAAGGTTCAGTTCCCTTTGGTTTTATGAATAAAAAAGGAGAATGGGTGGGCTTTGGTCTGGATCTTGGAGAGGAAATCGTGAAGGCCCTGGAGCAGAAATTTGGAAAAAATATTAAACTGGTCAAGAAACCGATCAACCCCAAGACCCGAATTCCCCTGGTTGTAAACGGAACGGTTTACATCGGCATCGGCTCAACAACCATTACTCTTGCCAGGGAAGAGGTGGTCGACTTCAGCCTCCCATATTTTCTCACAGGGACCAGGATTCTGGTTACAAAGGACAGTCCCATCAAGGATTTTCCAGCCCTGGCCGGCAAGCGGGTCGGTATGGGTAGCGGGTCCACTGCTAATATTAAAGGGATAGACAGGGCAGTTGCATCGGGTCTTATCAAACCAGCCTGTAAGAAGGTCCTCTTTGAAGAGCACAACAAGGGGTTTCTGGCTCTGCAACAGGGTAAAATACATGCCTATTTTACGGATGCCAGCATATTGGCCGGCATGAAGGCAAAAGCCCGGAAGACAAGCGATTGGAAAATCGTCGGCAGATACCTGACATATGAACCCTATGGAATCATTCTTCCTGAAAATCAGGGTGAATGGCGTGATTTCGTGAACGCCACGCTTATTAAAATGATTAAAAGCGGCAAGTTTGAAGAAATTTACGATAAATGGTTCGGTCCGAACGGTGAGGTTCCGCTGCCCATGAGCAAAGAATACAAAACTCTGCTTAAAGCATTGAGCTATCCGGACTAAGTCGTATTCCTTTAAGGCAAAGGCCTCTTATTAGAATTCGGGCATTATTTTGAGAAACGAATAATAAAGGGGGCCTTGCCCTTAGCTTTTAAAAATGATTGCCAACAATTATCAATAGATTCTCCAGTGCCGGATCGGTTATGGGCTTTTTTAATTATACGTTTGATTGGAGTGTTCTCTGGCGGCATCCTTATGGCGGTTTGTTAATCAACGGTATTTTAACCACCCTCTATTTATCAATACTGGCCTGGATGATCGCTGTTTGTTTTGGTATAACAATCGGTGTTTTCAGGGTTTTGCCTTTTGGGTTGGCCCGTTTTGCAGGAAGCGCGTATGTGCAGATCTTCCGCAACACGCCTTTTCTTGTGCAACTTTTTTTCTGGTATTTTGCAGCGCCTTTATTGCTGCCCAAACCGGCGCAGGTGTGGTTGTACGATAATGTACCCAATTATTCTTATTTGGCCGGAGTTACCGCTCTGGGAACATATACAGCCTCGCGGGTGGCAGAGCAGTTTCGTTCAGGTCTTTTATCCATATCTCATGATCAATACCGCGCTGCATATTCAACCGGCCTAACAACCTTGCAAACCTATCGATACGTAATTCTTCCATACGCATTCCGAATAATCATACCGGCTTTTACAACTGAATTTCTGACCTGTTTTAAAAATTCGGCGCTGACCATGACCATAGGCGTAATGGAGATTACACATACTGCGTATTATATTGATTCATTTACCTGGCACGGACTGGAGACGACCACGGCAGCCAGCATGGTTTATTTATGCATCGCGCTATGCGTTGTGCTCTTTATGTCGTTTATAGAAAAAAGAATTCATATTCCAGGTATGATTGCCAGGGAACAATGAGCTATGGACCTGAGCGTCATTTCAATAAACTTTAAATTCATGATAGGAGGTCTTGCTCTAACTTTTGAGTTAGCCCTGATGACGATGGGAGGCGGTTTGCTGATCGGTATTATTCTGGCGATGGCCAGACTTTCACCCAGACCTTGGTTATATTATCCAGCCACCGTTTACATCCATTTTTTTCGCGGGCTGCCTCTGATCCTGGTAATTTTCTGGATATACTTTCTGTCACCCGTTATTACAGGAAAATCTCTGGAAGCGTTTCCTGCTGCTGTAATTTCTTTTATTGTATTTGAATCTGCTTATTTTGCTGAAATTATTCGTGCCGGGGTGCAGTCCATTTCCCGTGGACAGACAATGGCGGCTTACGCCGGCGGTTTAACTGCCTATCAAACTGCGCGTTATGTGATCCTGCCGCAGGCACTACGTAATATGGTTCCGTCACTGGTCACTCAGGCCGTAATTATCTTTCAGGATACATCCCTGGCCTATGTTATCGGACTGAGAGAATTCCTGCGCCGGGTCAATTTGGTTGACGCACGCGAGGCGCGGTCCGTTGAACTCTATCTCTTCGCCGGCCTGGTCTATTTTGCAATCTGTTCCGCGGGTTCTCTGGCAAGCCATCGGATCGAAAAGCAGCGTGAAAGGAGTTATCATTGATTAAAATCAAAGGACTTAGCTTATGGTATAATAAAGGGTTTAAAGCACTTGATAATGTCACAGAAACAATAGAAACAGGCAGAACAGTTGTTATATGCGGCCCCAGTGGTTCAGGTAAGAGTTCTTTGCTCAGGTGTATAAATGGCCTTGAGCATTTCCAGGAAGGTGAGATCTTTGTCGATGGGATATCCGTGCAGGATCCTGAAACAGATATTCATAAATTTCGCTCTGATATCGGTATGGTATTCCAACATTTTGAGCTCTATCCTCACATGACGGCAATGCAGAATATAACCCTGGCACCTATCCGGGTTCGTAAAAAATCAAAAAGAGAGGCTGAGAAAAACGCCATGGAGCTACTCAAAAGGGTAGAGATCCCGGAACAAGCTCGTAAATACCCGGCGGAACTTTCCGGTGGACAGAAGCAGCGGGTGGCCATCGCCAGAGCTCTGGCCATGGAACCTAAAATTATGCTTTTTGATGAGCCCACCTCGGCCCTGGATCCCGAAATGATAAAAGAGGTTCTCGAAGTCATGATTAACCTGGCCAGGGGAGGGATGACAATGATTGTTGTAACTCATGAAATGGGATTTGCCGGGAAAGTGGCAGATGAGATCATTTTTATGAGTAATGGATGTATTATTGAAAAAGGAACTAACCGAAGCTTTTTTGATAATCCTAAAAATGAAAGAACCCGTCAGTTCTTAAGTCGTATCCTGATATAAAATGATGAGAGGCAAAATAGGGGGTGTATTAAATGAAAAAAAGTGTCAAAATTTCCATATTATGTGAGGATCAGGCCAAAATGGGATACATGGACAAAATATTTCTGGCCCAGCATGGGTTTTCTGCTTTTATACAGGCCGGAGAAAACATCCTGTTTGATACGGGCGCCACGGATGTTTTTATTTCTAATGCAGCTTTGCTCGGAATTGATTTGAATGCCACAGACTTGATTGTATTAAGCCATGGGCATTGGGATCATACCAATGGGCTGAAATCACTCCATATGGAAGGAATGAAAAAGAAACTGCTCGCTCACCCCGACATATTTACCGACAGACATAAGGCAACAGGTGAATACAACGGCATGCCTTACAATCAGAAAAAAACAGCAGAAAAATTTAATCTGGTTTTATCAAGAAAACCGCTTGAAGTTTCAGAAAATATTTTTTTTTTAGGGGAAATCCCCAGAGTCAATGGATTTGAAGCTCGAAAAACCACATTTTTCTACATGGATAAAGGGGAAAAGGTTAAGGATTTTATTATGGATGATACGGCTCTTGCCATAAGAACTGAAAAGGGATTGGTGATTGTTACCGGATGTTCACATGCAGGTATTTGCAATATTGTTGAGTATGCTAAAAAAGTGACCGATCAAGAAAAAATATATACAGTGATGGGTGGTTTTCATTTATTAGGCGATCAGGTTCAACTACAAAAAACGATTGACTATTTTCAGAAAAACAAGGTGAACCATTTATATCCCATGCATTGCACTGATTTGAAATCTTTATCTAAATTCCATGAAACATTTGGAATAAAAAAATTGTGTGCAGGGGATATAATTGAAATCAATCCCTAAATCTTTTTGACGACGTAATTTTGGCGTTCTCCTATGGCTGCAAATCGATTTGTCCGATTTAAACGGGGAAGGATGCTCAAATTTTTAGTATCCACTTTAGAAAAACAGGTAAAGCAGAAATTTTAAGGAATCATAAAATCATGTCACAAATTACACAACCGATTTATTTGGATTATAATGGAACAACACCCATGGATACTCACGTAATAGAGGCCGTTCGGCCGTTTTTGGAAACAGAGTTTGGTAACCCTTCAAGCAGTCACTGGTACGGTATTATTCCAAAAAAGGCGGTTAAAACCGCACGCAGACAAGTCGCAGAACTTCTAGATTGCAGCCCCGGTGAGATTATTTTTACAAGTGGCGGCACAGAATCTAATAACCATGTGATTATGGGAATTGCCTATGCTTTTCGTGCAAAGGGAAACCACATCATTACAAGCTCAATTGAGCACCCGGCAGTTCTTGAAGTATGCCGGTTTCTGGAAGGTTTTGGATTTAAAACATCCTATCTGCCGGTTGATGAACAGGGCCTTGTGAGCGAGTCGGATGTTGAAAAATTCATCAGACCCGAGACAGTTCTGATTTCCATTATGCATGCCAATAACGAGGTGGGAACCATTCAACCAATTGAAAAAATTTCCAGGATAGCGAAAGAACATGGTATTGTCATGCACACCGATGCAGCTCAATCCATCGGTAAAATACCAACGAACGTGAGCAAGCTTGGCGTTGATCTTCTGTCTATCGCAGGACATAAAGTATATGCTCCCAAAGGTATTGGTGCCCTTTATATCCGTCAATCCATAACGCCGGAAAAATTTTGCCACGGCGCAGACCAGGAGATGGGTTTTCGTGCAGGCACTGAAAACGTATTTGGAATTGTCGGCCTGGGAAAGGCATGTGAAATTGCCGCCCGTAATTTGAAAAAGAGCATGGAACATATGAAAATGTTGCGAGATCGGCTGCATGATGGATTATTTTGTGAGCTTGGACAGATAAAACCAAACGGGCATCCGGATAAACGGCTGCCCAACACCCTGAGTCTTTCGTTTAAAGGTCTTGAGGCCAACAGGATTCTCGAAGAGATCGGGCTTAAGGTCGCGGCTTCCGCTGGTGCGGCCTGCCATTCAGATACAGTGGAAATTTCCCATGTTCTCCAGGCTATGAATATTCCGTTGGACTGGGCCAAAGGAACCCTAAGGTTCAGTGTAGGACGGATGACCACTGTTGAGCAGATTGATAAAGCCATTCGGATTATTGTTAATGCCGTGAAAAAATTACAAAATTCTTCTTTATGATCATTATTATAGATGTTCTATCGGTTTTTACTATAAAAAACTACTTTATTTATCGGAATAACCAGTTTGACAAATCAATATATCCTTTGTATAAAATTATCTTTTACTTTTTAAAAAATCAATATCAGCTAGGATACTATTCCATGTTCAAATTTTTCGGCTTTACCTGAGTGTATTATAAAAATTCTGCCCGGGTTCGGTAGGTACAGGGTTTGGTCGAAAAATCACGTCTAATCTTTTCTAATTATTATCTTTTGATTTTACAAATCGATTACACTCTGTCACGAGTTGGTTCACAGGGGTAATGGCGCTGAATGACCCGCGGTCTTAAGAATTGTTGTTTTCGGTCTTGAAAACGGGAGTATATGTAACACTGCTCTTGAAGAACCAGGCTTTGTAAAAAACAACCCACCTCAATTTGTCATAGTTTAATTTGCTTTAAAAGGAGATGTTATGTCTGAAACTGTAGTTAAAATTGGAAAAAGAAAGAAAAACACCTTCGTGGATAAAGTAAAAAAATTCCTGCCTGAAGGCGGCAACCTTAATCTGTGCCTGACCTGCGGAGCCTGTTCTTCAGGATGTCCGGCAACAGGTCTGGCAAATATGGATCCAAGAAAATTTTTGCGTATGGTTGTTTTGGGAATGGATAAAGAAATCACAGGTAATCCCTGGGTCTGGATGTGCTCTTTGTGCCAGCGATGCATCCATGTTTGCCCCATGGAAGTTAATATTCCGGGGATGGTTTATGAGGCAAGGAAACTATGGCCAAGGGATGAAAGACCAAAAGGAATTCTCGGTTCCTGTGACATGGCCTTGAAAAACGACAGTTGCAGCGCCATGGGGGCACCTCCTGATGATTTTGTTTTTGTTGTGGAAGATGTGGCAGAAGAAGTGCGTGAAACACAGCCCGGATGGGAAAATATCCAGGCGCCAATAGACAAAAAAAACTCTCATTTTTTTCTGTCTCAGAATTCAAGGGAGCCTGTTACCGAGCCTGACGAGATGATTCCTCTATGGAAAATTCTTAATATAGTCGGTGCTGACTGGACATACGGAAGCACAGGATGGGGAGGAGAAAACTACTGCATGTTTTTAGCTGATGATGAGAACTGGAAAAATATTACTGAAAAGTCAATCAGAAAAGCAGAAGAACTCGGGTGCAAGGTTTATCTTAACACTGAATGCGGCCATTCAACCTATTCGGTATGGATGGGTGTTCAAAGACACGGCATTAAAACCGATCTTAAAATAGCTCCGATTGTGCCATATTACGCCAAATGGATAAGACAAGGAAAACTTAAGCCAAGCTCCGACTGGAATAAGAATTTAAAGATAAAGTTTACGGTTCAGGATCCGTGCCAGCAGGTTCGCAAAAGTTTTGGAGACCCGTTGGCCGATGATTTGCGCTTTATAGTAAAGTCATGCGTCGGCGAAGAAAATTTTATGGACATGACTCCTAACTATTCAAATAATTACTGCTGCGGCGGAGGGGGAGGATATCTTCAGTCCGGCTATAACAAAGAAAGGTGGGAGTATGAAAAGCTTAAATTCGACCAGATTATTATCACAGGCGCTGATTATTGCGTTACTCCGTGCCATAACTGTCATGCACAGATTCATGAGCTGGCAGAACATTACAAAGCAGACTATCACACAATTCATATGTGGACGCTGATTTGTCTTTCGCTGGGAATTCTTGGTGAAAACGAAAGGGAATATCTTGGCGAAGATCTGAAAGAGGTCAATCTTCCAAAGGAATGAATGATTCAGGTTGAAAGATATTAAGGCACATAGGCAGAAGGAAGACTTTCATTTTCTGCATTTATAATTCATAATTCTTTTTTTAATGGTTTCATAAAAAAATGGCACTTTTTGTACACCACAAGAAAAAATTTAACAAAAAATTGAAAAGGCTTCGTAAGGGCGGAGGAAATGCGTCTTTGGCTGCTCATCGGGCAGAAGAAATTATAAAAAAACTGGCCGTTAGAAGGAGAATAGGGGTTGAAGACATTCGCAAACGCACAAAATATGGCGAGTTCAGGTATGATAATGTCCTGAAATATGATTTAGGCGGCGGTTATCGGCTTATATGTGTGAAACAGGAAAAACACATTATCATTTCCTATATCGGGTCCCACGATGATTGTAACCGTTGGCTTGAAAATAACCGTGGCTTTCGGACCACTTTTGATGAAGAGAGTCAAAAAGTTGTTTTTGAAAAGGAATGTGAAAAAGAAATAAAATCATCCGAAGATGAATTAGATTTAGAGATGGAGTATGATGATATTTTGATGAAAAAAATTGATGAAAAAATACTCCGAAGTGTATTTGGCGGGTTGTGCTCAAAATAATTTTTAAGCTATCAACTGCCCGTGCTAAAAAAAAGGTATCGGTATTTCCTATGAAATATGGATTAAGTATCAAATCTTCCAGTTTGACTAATCGGGATATCCAATTCAAAATAACAGATTTGTTTTTGGTGGATGATGATGCGGCGGGACAAAATGAAGGTTATTAAAAATCACAGGGTTTTGAGGTTTCGATGTATGAGAAGGAAAGGGAATTTAATGAGTTTATAGCAGAGCAAACCCGACAATGTTGGGGTTGTGTAAAATCTCGAAAGAGATATTTTAAATTGAAAGGAGGAAGTAAATGGCACAATTGAAAAACTTTTTGTCGACACGATGGGGGATTATAGGGGTAGGAGCATTTATCGGGGTTATTGCCGCCCTTTTGCAGAAGCTGGGCAATCCAGGGAACATGGGTATTTGTGTTGCATGTTTTGAAAGAGATATTGCAGGTGCAATCGGAATTCATCGTGCGGCTGTGGTCCAGTATATGCGTCCCGAAATCATTGGCTTTGTTTTGGGTTCACTTGTTGCTGCCTATATATTTAAGGAGTTTCGACCCCGTACAGGCTCTGCTCCTATTGTTCGATTTGTGTTAGGCGTTTTTGCCATGATCGGGGCATTGGTTTTTCTTGGATGTCCGTGGAGAGCGTTATTGCGTTTTGCAGCCGGTGATGGGAATGCAATCTTTGGATTGCTCGGACTTATAGGCGGCATCTGGATTGGCACCCTTTTTCTAAAAGGCGGATATAACCTGGGTAGAACTGAGAAGACATATACTTCGGTGGGATGGTTGCTGCCTTTGACAATGCTCGGTTTTTTTATACTGATGCTCATCTTCCCGCAAGTTAAGGGAGAAGCCAAAAGCGGAATTCTGTTTTACAGCCTCAAAGGACCCGGCGCTATGCATGCACCTATAATCGTTTCATTGATAGTCGGCCTTGGCATAGGATTTTTAGCTCAACGAAGCCGTTTTTGCACAATGGGCGCTTTTCGGGATCTGATATTGTTTCGCCAGGCCCATCTTTTTATGGGGCTTTTTGCTCTTGTTGTCTTTGCTTTCATAACGAATCTGATTGTGGGGCAGTTTCATCCGGGTTTTGTCAAGCAGCCGGTGGCCCACACCATGCAAATCTGGAACTTCGGAGGAATGGTTCTTGCCGGTCTTGCATTTGCCTTGGCAGGTGGATGTCCGGGGCGCCAGCTTTTTCTGGCAGGGGAGGGTGATGGTGATGCAGCGGTTTTTGTGTTGGGGATGATAGTTGGTGCCGGATTTGCACACAATTTCGGTCTGGCGAGTTCTCCCAAAGGCGTTGGCCCTCACGGCATTGCCGCTGTGATTATCGGGCTTTTGGTCTGTCTGTTTATCGGGTTTACAATGAGAAAAAAATAAAGCAACCGTTCAAATATTTTCGGTTCACAGGTTTAACCGCCTTTGGCTGCGCCATAGGCGACCATGGTTCAGGGTTAATCGAAAACCCTCCTGCCATCCGGCGCGGCGGGTAGATTTAAACCTGTGGACGTATACAAAATAAAGGAGGGATAAAAATGGATACAACTGTTGATGCAGGAGGACTTTCATGTCCGCAACCGGTCTTGATGACGTTAAATAAGATCAAAGAGATACAAAAAGGAGAAATTCTAGTGAAGGTAGATACAGATACTTCAAAGGAGAATGTGAGCCGCGCTGCCGAAAGCCAGGGCTGGGAAGTGGCTGATATTCAAAAGGATGGGGAAGGTTACCGGGTGACTATCAAAAAGGAGTAGGATGTGACTATTTTAAATTTTTTAAAACTGAAGCGGTCCAAAACTGCGGATAATCAAAACATAGATCGCGGAATCATGGTATTCGAGAATACCAGTGAAGTAATTCAGGCAGAGAATATTCTCAAGGCTGAGGGATGGAAGATAAAGGTGATGGGTCCTCCTCCGGAGATTCGAAGCGGCTGCGACCTGGTAATCGAGTTTCCCCTTATTGAAGAGCTGAATATTCTACGGAGTCTTGAGGAGGCGGAAGCATTGCCTCTGGAAATAGTGCCTGTCAGTAGTCCTTTGCTGCAGCCTGTGGATTTATTTCAGAATAAGGACTTTGGAAAATATTTGATGATCCGTGCGGCTAATATGAAATTGACCATTGATAAGGAGACACAAGATATCGTAAATATTTCCGGTGGAGGTTGCCCGGACGTTCCATATCTGGCTCAGGAGATGGTGGGTAAAACAATGGCTGACGCTCCGGACCCACGGGAAATCGGTCATACCCTTTGTGGATATGCGCTACAACTGGCTTATGAGGAGATGACACGCCGATGTTCGCCATAGCGGGTACTGTTCCCATTCAAGACTTTCCCCTGGTGGCAGGAGAAGTCTTTCTGGAAGATGATAGTATCTGTATCGGGGAAAGACGGATTCCGGTTAACAGGGGGACTCCTGCCCTGCTATCCGCAGCAGTAAAGGCGTGCGAAGTGCTGGACCAACCTGCTCCCTTTGGGTATCTTGTGGGAGACATTGGACTGGGAGAGGGAAGCCGAAGCCTGTATGAATACCTGACTAAAGATCTTCGACAATCCGGTTCTCGATCAAAGCCAGGGACGGGTCTTAAGGCAATTACTTTTCATTATCTCCAGCCGGATGTGGATTGGCATAATCGAATTTTGTTTGCTATAAAAGAAATGATAAGGCGGCCGATCTTGATTGCAGATGCAGGGTTTATGTACGCTGCAAAAATGAGCGGGAAGGCAAGTAAATACGATCTTTTTACACCTGATATTGGCGAGCTGGCTTTTCTGGCAGATGAAGAGGCTCCGCATCCATTTTACACAAGGGGTTTTATTTTACATGAAGAAGACCGGATATCTGAATTGATTGATCGGGTATATCAACATAATAATGCCGCATGTTGTCTCCTGGTAAAGGGGAAGCAGGATTATGTGGCCGATCTGCAGGGGATACAGGCGACAATTGACAGCCCTGTTGAAGAGGCCATGGAAGCAATGGGAGGCACGGGAGATACTTTGACCGGTATTGTAACGGCTCTGGTCGGATCAGGCATGGAGGTTACCAGGGCAGCAATTATTGCTGCAAGAGTGAATCGATTGGCAGGGTATTATGCAAAACCAACACCCGCCACACAGGTGATGGAGATTATTCAGCACATACCGAAAGCTCTTGCTAAGGTTCTTAGCGAGAATGAGAAAGGAGAAGTGTGGATAAAACAGTCTTAAAAGAAGGGCGATGTATTCGATATGAAATGACCGTGTTGGATGTTGTGTCGAGATACAGAAAAACAGAGGCGGTGTTTAAACAGTACGATAAGCAGGCAGGTGAATGTATTTGCTGCCAGGCGCTTTTTGAACCTTTAAGTAAAGTTGCGGCAAGATATGGTTTGAATCTGGAAAAATTTCTTGAAGATCTGGAGGATGCAGCAGGGGAATAAGGGCGGAATAGAAATTAAGGGATGCTAAAATGTCAACACGTGCCATAAAACACCTTAATAAAAAAGGCAAAAAATTTAAAGTCGTAGAATACGAGCACGATGCGAAAGGAGCTGAATTTGCAGCCAGGGCAATAGGATTCCCACTGGAAAGAACCATCAAGACCCTGGTGGTTGATCTGGGAAATAAAAAATACAGTTTTGCACTTATGCCGGGTGATAAGCAACTCGCCTTAAAAAAGCTTGCAAAAGTATGCGATGTCAAAAGGGCTGCCATGGTGGACACGGCAACTGCGGAAAGGTTAACCGGCTATTTAGTGGGTGGTATCAGCCCATTCGGTGCGAAACAGAACCTGCGGGCTGTAATTGAAGAAAGTTTGCTGAAATTCGACAATGTGGCTATAAACGCGGGTAAAAGGGGAGTCATGTTAATAATGAAGCCGGGGGATATCGTTAAGGCGCTTGACTGCGATGTTGCCTGGATTGTCCAAGAGTAAAAGTATATGATACAAAAGAGGAGAAATAATGAAAGAAATAGATGCCAGGGGGCTTGCATGTCCGGCTCCTGTATTGCAGACAAAGAATGCAATAGAAGGGGAAAAATTAAACAGTATTGAAACCATTGTTGATAACGAAGCGGCCAGGCAGAACGTAAGTCGTTTTCTTAAATCCCAGGGTTTTCAAGTCTCATTGCAGGAGAGGGAAGGTAATTTTCATATCACCGGCAGGCGTGAAGACGGATTTGAGCCTGAAGGCGCAGTGGTTGAAAAACAGGATGCTGAAAAGAAGAAAATCATGGTTATGGTTTGCAATAATTGCATGGGACATGGCGATGATGAGCTGGGATCAAAGCTTATGGTGAGCTTTTTAAAAACTATAAAGGAAATGGGTGATGAACTGTGGCGTCTGGTTTTTGTGAACAACGGTGTTAAACTTGCCATTGAAGATTCCGAGGTGCTGCCGATTTTAAAAGAGTATGAAAAAGATGGGCTTTACATCCTGGTCTGTGGAACCTGTCTGACCCATTTCAACTTGCTTGACAAAAAACAGGTGGGAGAGACAACCAATATGCTGGATATTGTTACGGCTATGCAACTGGCCGACAAGGTAATCAATATATAGGATAAAAGGAGGAATAATCATGAAATTTGCAATCTATTTGGCAGGAATCTTTGTTTTTATGATGGCAGGAAACTCATTTGCAGTTGCAGGAGATTTGGGCAGATTTGAGGGCGTGAAAGGAACTCTCAGGATTGCAGGAGGAACAGCCCATATACCGGTTATGAAAGAGGCTGCAAAAAGGATAATGGCCGTAAATTCCGGTATCAAGATTACAATTGCCGGAGGCGGTTCAGGTGTAGGAATCAAGCAGGTGGGTGAAGGACTTATTGACATAGGAAATTCCGGAAGAAAGGCGACGGATGATGAAATAAAAAGGTATGGTCTGAAGATGCATAAATTTGCAATAGACGGAATTGCCGTTGTTGTTAACCCGAGAAATCCTGTAGCAAAGATGAAAAAGAGCGAGTTGATAGATATTTTTTCAGGAAAAACCAGCAACTGGAAAACGTTTGGATTTAAAGACAGGGGGATTAATGTATATACTCGGGATGCTTCCAGCGGTACTAGAAAGGTGTTCTGGAAAAAAGCATTAAATAAAGGGGAAATAATAAAATCCGCTAATTTCGTAAAA
Organism: Thermodesulfobacteriota bacterium; assembly: GCA_034189135.1. Classification (NCBI taxonomy): domain Bacteria; kingdom Pseudomonadati; phylum Thermodesulfobacteriota; species Thermodesulfobacteriota bacterium. The sequence continues at coordinate 133,705 of JAXHVO010000062.1, forward strand.
TCCCACGGCGCCATGAAATCGGCAATAAACGTTGATCCATACGCAATAGGCTATATCTCAATAGGCTATATAGACGATAGTGTGGCGTCTGTATCCTTAGATAGCGTTTCACCAACACTTGAGAGTGTGCTAAAGGGTGATTACAAGATAGCAAGGGGCCTATATATGAATACAAAAGGAGAACCTTCAGGGTTGACCAGGTTGTTTATAGATTACATAATGAGCAAAGAAGGACAGAAAGTCGCAGAAGATAAAGGATATATTGCCGTCAGGAAATGAAACCCTCTATTGAAAAATTAGCTGAAAAGGGTTTTCTTTTCAGTGCCATACTCAGTGCTTCTATTACTATACTTATCCTTTCTTTCATGGTATTTTTCAGTTTTCCGCTGTTTAAAGGAGGTGATATAGCCCAATTTTTCACTCTGGAATGGAACCCATATGAAGGAGGGTTCGGCATAGTTCCCATGATGGCCGGAACAGGAATTATTGCCTCCCTGGCTCTTTTGATCGCAACACCATTCGGGATAGGGTGCAGTGCCCTTATAAGCGTCTTTTCCACGGGGTATTTCAGCAGGTTCTTAAGAAAAGTCGTTGAGTTTATGACCGGAATTCCCACCGTTATCTATGGATTTGTGGCTATTTTTCTTCTGGTGCCGTTTATCAGGGAGATTTTCGAAAAGGGAACAGGGATGTGCGTATTGAGTGCATCAATTATGCTGGCCCTTTTGATTCTTCCTACCATTGTTTTATTTATATCCGATGCTTTTAATTCAGTGCCTAAAAATTATCTTGATGCAGCGGATTCCCTTGGCGCCACGCCTGTGCAGAAACTTGTTTACGTAATCATCCCTTCAGCCTGGAAAGGGATAATCTCAGCATTGGTTTTGGCTGCTGGAAGGGCTGTGGGAGATACCCTGATTTCTCTTATGATTGCCGGCAATGCACTGCAAATCCCCAAGGGACTTTCCGATGCAGCAAGGACTTTGACCGCACATATTGCCCTTATTATCGCAAGCGACTATGAGAGCCCGGAGTTCAAATCGATTTTCGTCTGCGGCCTGATACTCTTTATCTTTACAACCCTGATTATCCTTGTCCTGAGACTGCTGGGGTATTTTAAAATATTGAGGGATAGATGAATCGTTTTGTGGAATATCAAATCAAGCTTTATTGCTGGATATCCGGGATTGTCCTTATCTGTGCCATAGGGGTACTCATGGCTTTTTTATTCCACAAGGGTATTTCATCTTTGAATTTATCCCTTATATTCGGGGAAACAAGGCCTCTTGACGCGTTTTTATTAAAAGCCGAGGTAGTTGACGGTCTCTTTCCTGCGATAGTCGGCACCCTGTTTTTGATTCTCACCTCCATTATATGGGCAATCCCCACAGGTGTTGCTGCCGGCATTTATCTTGCTGAATACTGCGACAAAAAATGGAAACCCGGTTTTAATCTTATGCTCGATGTCCTTGCCGGGATTCCTTCCATACTGGTAGGCCTTTTCGGATTTGCCGTTGCTGTTTTCCTTCACAAGCATCTATCCGATCATATTTACCCCTGTTTTCTTATTTCAAGCCTGGCTCTGGCCTGCCTTGTTCTTCCTTATATTATCCGGACAACAGAGCAATCCCTGGTTAATTTACCCTTTTTTATCAAGACTACGGGACTTGCGCTGGGCGCTTCCAGGCTGCAAAACATCTTATTCATATTGATTCCTTATAATCTTTCACGTATTATCAGCGGCATTATCCTGGCCATAGGAAGATGTGCAGAGGATACAGCAGTCATCATGCTGACGGGAGTAGTGGCCATGGCCGGGATTCCTAATTCGTTGCTTTCCCAGTATGAGGCACTTCCTTTCTATATCTTCTACATTTCTTCGGACTATAATTCCCAGGAGGAGTTGATGAAAGGGTTTGGGGCTTGTATAATTTTGCTTTCCATCTGTGTTTTCCTGTTTGTCCTTTCACATATACTAAGAAGGAGGGCGGTAATGAGATTTGCCACCCATATATAGATAATTTACATCCATGAAAAATATAAAAATCAGGATAAACGACCTTAATTTCTTTTATAAGAAAAAACCGGTTTTAAAAGGGCTTAAGGGAGAAGTTGAGGAAAAGGCGATTACTACTATCATCGGTCCTTCCGGTGTGGGAAAGACAACATTACTGATGGTAATAAACCGACTTTATGAATCGATCCCGGATTGCAGGGTTGAGGGAAGAGTGGAGATAAAATTAAACGACAGGTATATCGACGTTCACAGATTGCCTGTTACTACCCTCAGGAAAAAGGTTGGTATGGTTTTTCAGGTCCCTAACCCTCTGCCAATGAGTATCTTTAAAAATATTGCTTTCCCGCTGAAATTATCTGGTGTCAAGGATAGAGAATATATAAAGAAGAAGGTCGACCAGGCACTGAAAGATGCGTTTTTATGGGATGAAGTAAAGGACAGGTTAAACGATTCGGCGCTTGAGCTTTCAGGCGGGCAGCAGCAAAGACTATGTATTGCAAGGGCCATGATTATACAACCCGAGGTTCTTTTGCTTGATGAGCCCACATCATCTCTGGATATGGAGGCTGCTTTAAAGATTACCGAATTGTTGAAAAGTTTTAAGGAAAAATGTACCCTGATAGTCGTTTCCCATTATACCTCTCTTACAAGAAGAATTTCGGATAATGTTTTGACCTTAAAAGATGGATATTTGGAGGAAGCAGTCAATTCGAAGATAACAGAGGGGCTGATTGCAGCAAATTAGGCTGAAAAAAGGAAAAAATCATGACAGATAAAAAAGTACTCCGCCTCACGGAAACAGTTTCAGGTTCCGGTTGAGCCTCAAAACTGCCTCCAGGGGACCTGGACAGGGCGCTTTGCGGAATAGAATTTCCAACTGATTCGAATCTGATTGTGGGGATGGATAAAGCAGATGATGCGGGTGTTTATAAGGTTACGGATGATATTGCCATCATTCAGACTGTGGATTTCTTTACACCGATTGTAGATGATCCATACTGGTTCGGACAAATTGCGGCGGCAAACGCCTTAAGTGATGTCTATGCCATGGGTGGTGTGCCTAAAACAGCCATGAACCTTGTAGCCTTTCCGCTTAAAGATATGGATATGTCTATTCTCCGCCGGATTATCCAGGGAGGGCTGGATAAGATGAAAGAAGCGGGTGTGGTTCTGGTGGGCGGACACAGTGTGGAAGATAAAGAACTGAAATATGGACTGTCTGTCACCGGATTTATTCACCCGGATCGTGTTCTTACAAAAAAAGATCTTAAAGTTGAAGATCGCCTGATTTTGACCAAACCGCTGGGAACTGGCATTATCAACACAGCTATCAAGGGAGGCCTTGCTTCTGATGAAATTGTTGAGTATGTGACCGGCCTGATGGCAACCCTTAACAGAGATGCAGCAGCGGCAATGAATGACTATCCTGTCCATGCGTGTACGGATATTACAGGTTTCGGTTTGCTTGGTCATTTGGCAGAGATGGTGGCCGAATCCAATTTTGGGATGAAAATCCAATCAGAAAAAATACCGATTATTTCCCAGTCTTTGGAATATGCAGGTATGGGTTTGGTGCCGGCGGGAGCATACAAAAATCGCGAATTTCGAGGGCCAATGGTTGATTTTGCCCCTACAGTGGATCGCCTGACTCAAGACATCCTTTTTGATCCCCAGACTTCAGGGGGACTTTTAATTTGCGTGGAGAAAGAAAGTGCCGATGATCTGGTAAACAGTTTGAAGAAAAAGGGAATAAATGATGCAACCGTTATAGGAGAAGTGTTGACTGAGCCAGAAGACCGGATCGTTGTAAGCTAGGGCTTGCTCAGAAACAACTCAGCAATTTATAATGGACTGACACATCCCACCCGAGTGAATTGCTCGTCGGTTAATTCGGCCAACTGTTCGCCCTCATTGCACCTAGTTATCACAGGAGGTGCTTAATTGCTACTTGCAGAACCCTTTTCCCTTTGCCCAGTTTAACCCATCGCAATCTCCCAATTGGCAGGCTTTTTTAAAATCTTTGCATGCGCGTGTTTTGCTTTTTAATTGATAAAAAACAAGCCCTCGATTAATATAGGCATTGGTGTAATTCGGGTTGAGACGGATGCACTGGTTGTAATCCTTTAGCGCTTGCTGATATTTTTTTTGTTCATAATAGATATTCCCGCGATTATTATACGCCTTGACATGGGCCGGATTCAGGCTGATGGCTTTGTTGTAGTCGGCCAGTGCCTTTGGATACTGTTTTAAGTCACGGTAGGCATTGCCACGGTTGCTGTAAACATTGGCAAATTTAGGATCTTTGGCAACGGCCTGGTTTAAGAATATGAGTGCCTGCCTGGGATTTGTGTATTTACCATTTTTCCATAAAGCGATTGCCTGTTTATGTGGGTCAATATTTGTTGGAACAGTTTTTACACCGGGACCTTTTGCTCGTGGTCTCACACGTTTTGGTTTTTTCCAGGGTTTAATTGTTTTACCTTTTTGATAGGATCTGACATCAAAACCCTTCCCCTGAACCGTTGCAACCATCTTCATAATTTCTGCTGTTCCAATCAGGGGTGTCCCAACCATGAAAATAACAAGAATGATACTCCACAGCATCATCATTTTGGTCATTTGAAGTTCCTTGTGTTTTAGCCATCCCCAGATGAATGTATACAGACCGCAGATAAATCCCAGGATACCCTTTAAAGCACCTTCTGTTTTAAACAGCTTTATCAGAACAATGAAGAATATAACAATTGAAATAATTTGAAGAATTGCAAACACCGCCGCGTATATCATAAAGTTAGTTGTCATGGTTATCCCCTTAAAAATTGAAAATAACGTAAGATTCTTAATCTATATTGAACCTGAATGGTACATATACGAAAAAAATACCACAGCATAAGCACTGGAGAAAATATAAATTTCGCGTTTTCTTTGTCTTGCATTTTGGTGAGAAGTATCATTTTTTCATTAAAAACAACAAATTTACCAACATGCTGCTAACAGACGGAAAATCCAGTAAATAACAATTCCCCATAAAACATATGCGGAAAATGCTGTATGTTTTTCAATGGCAGCTATTTGAAGCACAGTTTTACGATGAAGATTTTCCGGTAATATGCTCACGATGAAAAGTATGACAAATGCGAACAGGAAAACCGGTGCAAAGGCATGGGTGTGAATGGCACTTTGCCAATCACCCTTAATTATTAAAGTTATTGCGGTGGATAACCCGCAGCCTGGGCACGGAATTCCAAGTGTTGACCGAATCGGGCATTGCCATCCGGGCAATCCGATTAAAATCGATACGATCTGAAGTGCTGCCACACACAATAGAACTAAGGCAATCCTGCGGTTTTTAAGCAGGGAAGCAAAAAAAAGCTTACGATCCCGCCATGGCGGGGTTAATATCTCTGTCTGATTGCGGACAAACCCAGGAGAGTTTGAACCTGGAATAAATTGAATATGTTGAAACAGATTCATTTTTATAACATTCGGAAGGTGGAAGGTCAAGGTAAACATTTTGCATAACAGAGAAAAAAATAAATATATTCATTATCTTTGCTAATTTTCAACAAAAGCTTTTATTATCTTTTCATTATGCTTGGTTAATTTGATAAATTTGACCCCCATTCCATTTTGACCAACCCAGGTAACTATACAGGTGATGCTGAGAGGCTTTGGATGGTTGGGTAGCGAAAAGACCACCTTAATTTTTTCTCCCACCGGAAGTAATTCACCGGTTTCTATAAAGACTCCAACAGTGCTTATGTCAAGAATATGGGCATTGAAAGACCTGTCTTGAACAGAAAGGTCAACACTGACCAGGCATGCTTTGCGGGTATGGCCACGCATTAAGACCTCATTTCCATCTAAGCTAACGGTCCTCACCGGCATATCATCTGCCGGTAATTTTTCCAGCTCTTCCAGCAAAAGATGTTGCTGGTAATCCGACATATCTATAATTAGCTTAAACAAATGATTAGTAATGTTATTTTTAAGCAATTGTTTTAGCAGGATAAGTTGCTGTTCTTCGGAAAGCCCGTTAACTATGTTGAATAAACGCGAGATCAGACTGTTTTTACCCAATTCCTCTTTTGAGGCAATCATTTAGCAACCTCTTTTGATACCCGGATGAATTCTACCCTAAAAGAATATATTTATGGCAAACAGCATTTATAAAAGCCGGAGAACTCATTTAAAAAAACTATTTTCATGTTTTGGTGGAGTGGCTTGCAGGCTGTTTAACATTCTTGCATCAGTGAAATATAAGTTGTTAAAAACCGTTTCATTTTATTTAACCAGAGAAAAAGCAGGCGATATCCTATGTTCTGCGTTTTCAGTGGATCTGGTAAGCTGTGTTTTTTTACTTAAGCAGGACAACCACCCTGCTTCCAGATGTGTCAATGACCGACAGTCTTTTTCCCTGAAAAGATTTGCCGTCAACAGTTTCGCAAAAAGAATCCGCATTTCCTTTATAGAAAATAGTAAGTTTAAGCCGGCTATTTCCAAAGCTGCGCTTTGTTACGGAAACGACACCGGAAAGATTCCCCAAAGTTTGCCTAAGTGCCTTTTGTGTTTTGAAATTCGGAACCTGCTTTATGGTTACATCAAGTGGTATACCATTATTGACCATATCCTGAAATGAGGTGACAATGGCTTCGAAAAGCTGCTGGTCCATCAGTTTTTTTCCGGCCTTTTCTGCCGCAAGGTTACGGGCCGTTTTTTCTGAAATATGGGCCGCTGCACTGCGTGTTGATTTTGATGCAATGATTTTACCGTTTGAGCAGTCCACCACTTTAGCTGTGATGCCGGCCTGACCGGATATCAAACCTGATTCCTTCAAGAGTGCATTTTCCCCGGTGCTTTTTGTCACCTTTCCCACAAGTATATACTCCGCCCCGTTTGATGTGCCGATTTTGGCTGCTGCTGAAGGGTCACCATCGGCAGCACGCGTGATCAATTGATCATTTTTATTCATGAGTGCAGCTACAACCGCTGGGTCAACCAGTTCAATCCCCTTTTCAGTCAAATAGTCAATGATCGCACTTTCAGCATTTCGCGCATTTTTTTCTCTTATTACGACCATCATACGAGGCTTGTCCATCGATTCCAGCAATATTTTCAATGCGGCAAGATCCGCCTTTATACCAGCCAAGGAGACCACGGCCTGTATCTTCACATAAAATGTATGGTCTGGTTTCTTCTCCTGTTGTAGGATATCATATTTTTTTACTGAGCCAACTGTTTTAGTAAGAATCACATCTTTTTGGAGCTCAAAATTTTTTATTTCAGTCTGGGAATAAAGAATTGTGCCGATACCGATTTCAACAGCTTCACGTTTTGCTTTAAGAAGAGCGTCTTTTTTAGATATCCCAAAACCATCCGATTCAACGATAATATCCCCATCGGGTGATTCTGCACAAAGAGGCATAGAAACCAGGCCGATAAGAAGCATCGGTATCAATACAGCAACTTTAAAGTTCATTACTTCCTCCCTGTCGATTTGGGTTTGCTCAAAAATGAATTTACAATTCAATGTATCAAGGTGCCTGCATAACAAAACCAGGGTGATTCGTCTGGGGTGAGTCAAGCGACGAGTAACCCATCCATTGGGCATGGATCGACTGGTTAGAATGTAAAGTAATTTTTAAGCGAGTCCTTGTTCATGGATTTGAGAATTTGTTTGGTGGGCGGTACTGGGTTTGAACCAGTGACTTCCACCGTGTGAAGGTGGCACTCTCCCACTGAGTTAACCGCCCGTTATTATATATGGTCTACCCGAAGCTTTAATTCTTTGCCGACTTTGAAAAATGGAAGTTTTTTTGAAGGAACATTGATTTTAACACCGGTTTTCGGGTTTCGGCCAACATATGGTTTATATCCATTAATTGTAAAACTGCCGAAACCTCTGATTTCAACTCGTTCATTGTTAGAAAGGGTCTGAGTTATAGCGCCAAAGAACTCATTGACAATTTTTTCAGATTCATTTTTAGTAAGTGTGGTTTCATTCTTTATTGCATTAATTAAATCAGATCTGTTCATAAAGGCTCCTTAATTACAGGCTTGTTTAAAATTAACTTTGAGAGACCTTAAGGACTCGTTCAGGTCAGTGTTTTCAGGTGTCGCACCCAATGCAATGCTGCCAGATCAAGTAAAAAATTTTATGATTTTTTCCTTTGCCGGTCATTTATACGATGGCTTTCATTATACCTATATGGTTTTAAACTTTCAAGTATTATTTCCTTTGTCTGGGTCCGATCTTTTTTCATCATTGAAAAAATCTTCATCAGTTTTATCTGTTGGGGAATTTCCCAGCTCTTCGATTTCTTTGGGTGTGGGAAGGTCTTTTAAATCTTTTAAGTCAAATATTTCCAGAAAACGCTTGGTGGTTGCATAGATCAAGGGGCGACCCGGTAGTTCCTTGCGTCCCAGAACCCGGATAAACTTTCTCTTTAGCAATACGCGAAGGATTCCACCGCAATCAACACCCCTTAAACTTTCTATGTCGCTACGGATTACTGGTTGTTTATAGGCAATAATTGCCAGGGTTTCAAGAGAAGCCTTACTAAGGCGAGGAGGGTTTGGTTGTATGAGACGTTTAATCCAGCTTGTATATTCTGAACGGGTGCGGATTTGGAAACCACCGGCAACTTCGTTTAAGTAAAAGCCACCTTTACGGGCCTCATACTCATCCGTAAGTTCTTTTAAAGCGTTTTTGATGTCATTTGCGCCGGCGGTATTAAGAACTCTTTTCAGGCGGTCAACCGAAAGAGGTTCCTGGGCAACAAAGAGCAGGCTTTCAATAATATATTTTAGATTTTCCATTTATATATAAAATAGTCTGATAATACCGGTTTGGGCATGCTGGGCCAGCTTAACCAGATTAAGTTTAACCATTTCAAGTATTGCCAGAAAGGTTATAATTACATCACTTTTGTTGGCTTTTGAAGGGAATAATTCATTAAAAGTGACTGAATTTTGTTTTTCAAAAATGTCAACAATTTCGGAAATTCTGTCCTTGACAGAGATGTTGTCAGCAGTCAGATCTACCAAGTGATCGGAAGATATGTTTTTCAGAATTTTTTGAAAAGCATCAATAAGCTCAAACAGGCCGATTTTTATAAGATCCTCGCCTTGGCCGATCAAATAATCCGCATCATCATGCCCTTTGGTAAAAGTGTCTTTCCCGAGCAGTGCTCTTCCTGCAAGGTCATCGGCAGCGGATTTTAGCTGCAAGTATTCCATAATAGGCCTGGTGATTTCTTCCCGGGGATCTTCCTGGTCATCATCTTCAGCAGTGGGGAGTAGCATTTTTGATTTTATTTGTGTCAAGGTAGCGGCCATGACTAAAAAATCACCGGCAAGTTCAATGTTCATGGATTCAAGCCATTGAATATAATCAAGGTATTGCTTTGTTATTAAGGCGATGGGGATGTCATAAATGTCCACCTCATTTTTTATAATTAAATGGACCAGAAGATCCATAGGACCTTCAAAGATATCTGTAATCCGAACTCTGTAAATATCATCCGGCATTTATTGATTAGTGCTCCAAACGAATTGTCATGGGTGCATCGACACCCTAAAATGTAAATTTATGGTTAAGCAAGCCAGAAGCGCCTATATTTTCACAGCAGCTCTGACCTCGTCCATGGTTTGTCGTGCAACTTTTTGTGCTTTTTGTATTCCGTCTTTGATTATTTCATTCACCAGTTGGGGTCGGGACAAATAGTATTCTCTTTTGTTACGAACCGGTTCAAGCGCTTTGATAAGGTTTTGAGCCATAATTTTTTTGCATTGTACACAGCCGATGTCTGCAGCACGGCATTCTTTAGCTATCTGATCAATGGTTTCTTTTTCGGTATATGTTTTATGGAAATCATAAACATTGCAAATGTCCGGATTCCCTGGATCATTTTTCCTTGCGCGCTGTGGATCGGTGATCATACGGGAAACTCTATCAGCAATGACTTTTGGGTTGTCGGATAAGTATATGGCATTATCATAACTTTTACTCATTTTTCTTCGGTCTATGCCGAGTAACTTGGGTGTTTGGGTTAAAACAGCTTCAGGTTCGGGAAACACTTCGCCGTATAAGTGATTGAATCTTCTGGCAATTTCTCTTGTAATTTCAACATGAGGGACCTGGTCCATGCCAACAGGGACCCCGAAGGGTTTATACATGATGATATCAGCTGCCTGAAGAACAGGGTAACCAAGAAATCCGAAGGTAGAGAGATCTTTATTGGATAGCTGTAGAATTTGGTCTTTATAAGTCGGGTTACGTTCCAGCCAGGGAACAGGAGTTATCATGGAAAGAATTAGAAAGAGCTCTGCATGTTCCTTGATATGTGACTGGATAAAGAGGGTGCTTTTTTCCGGGGAAAGACCCACACTAAGCCAGTCTATTATCATATCGTTAATATATTTGGATATCGAACCTGTTTTTTCATAGTCGCTTGTTAATGCATGCCAGTCTGCAATAAAGAAAAAACAGTCATACTCTTTCTGCATTTTCACCCAGTTTGCAAGAGCACCATGCCAGTTACCCAGGTGAAGTGGACCGGTTGGGCGCATTCCGCTTAGAATTCGTTTTTTGTCCGTCATATAAAATTTCCTATTTTATCAAACACCATGGTCTCTTTAAAAGTCAAAACTACTTTTTACCAATATACCTGTGTACAAAAGCAAGTTCATCGCTTTTGGTCTTAAGTGTACCGTTTAATTTTGCTTCTAAAACTGCTTGCAGAATTTCACGAAAAACAGGTCCGGGCGCTATTTCCATCTTTTTTAAATCCTTGCCTGAAATTACGGGATGTACATATCTGAGACGCGTAAAGTAATTCGAAATGGATCGTTTTACAATTTCCTTTCTGGTCGCCGCCATCATATAAAGTAAAAGTTCTGTCTTAAAAACTGAAAGTTTACTATAAAGCACGCTGTTTTTAACCGGCAGGTTCCTTTCCAGCCAGAAAAGGCATCTGTCGGCCTCAAAGCGTTCGACACAAAATATTCTTCGATAGCGGGGAGCAAGTTCAAAGTGCACACATATTTCGTTGGTAATTTTCTTATCGTCGCTTCGAATAAGTGCTAAAAAATAAACGGCCCACTTCATATATGATTCCTCTAAAAAAAGCAAATCATGCCAAGATAATACTTTTTTGACTGAATTAAACAGGTAAATAAGATCATTGTCCAGGGTAATTGAAAGATGCAATACACTTAACAGGTTGTACTCATTTAGCCTTATTATTGCAGGAATCGGATTTTCTTCTTCCAGGATCTGGCGAAATTCTGCAAAGACTCTCCTTCCGCTGAGTCGTTTGAAAAAATCCATTTTAACAGCATTTTCAATCAGTCCTGAAGTGAGTTTCCCAATGGAAAAACCAAAGCGCTGTTCGAATCTTATGGCTCGAAAAACGCGGGTGGGGTCTTCGACAAAACTTAAATTATGCAAGATACGTATCGTTTTTTCCTTTATGTCCTTTTGGGCGGTAAAAAAGTCGATTAATATGCCGAATCTGTCAGGGGTAAGTTGTATTGCCAGAGTATTGACAGTAAAATCTCTGCGGAACAGATCAAGTTTTATGGAACTCATTTCAACCGTGGGCAATGCAGCAGGAAACTTGTAGTATTCCATTCTGGCGGAAGCCACATCTATTTTAAAACCATCCGGGAATATTATTACCGCAGTACCAAACTTCTTATACGAGTGAATACGCGCTCCAGCTATTGAAGCATATTTTTTAGCAAAATCAATGCCATCTCCTTCTATGACGATATCGATATCTTCATTAACTCTGTATAGAAAAAGGTCACGAACAAATCCACCAACCACATAGGCGCGGTATCCTTTTTCAGCTGCGACTTCTCCAAGGGTTTTTAATATATCCACCAGACGTTTTGAAAGCCGTTCTTTCATAAACTTTACAATATTTCTGGTTCTGGCGCGAACAGGTTCGGTGAGCGGGTCGGGAGAACTTTCCCGGGTGTATCTTGAGTCTTTGACCAGGATATTTAAAAGGTCGGTGCGTGTAATCACACCGGTGATGGCACCATTATCCATCACCGGCAGAAGGCGCTGCTTGTTTTCGATTATCTTTTCCTGAATTTCTGTGAGATCCGCATCTGAATTGACAACAGCAATATCCGTAGTCATATATTCTTTTACCTGGACGAGATCCAGTTTATGGTAAAGCGCTTTCTCAATCACTTGGCGTGATATGTAACCGAGCAATCTTTCACGGCTGTCGGGCTTCTCCGGTTTTTCAGTGACCAACAGTGCATTTATATTATAGCGTGTAAGCAGATTGCCGGCATCCCGGCAGGATATATCGCTTGTCACGGAAATGGGAGGCGATGACATTAAGTCTTGGGCCAGTCGGTTTGATTTAATTTTTTGATATAGTATTTCAATCAGTTTGTGTTCAACCTGGGTCAATGTCATTTCCTTAACCGTTGCAGCAGCAGCGAAAGTATGGCCGCCTCCGCCAAGTGGTGCAATAATTTCACCGGCATCAATCTCTGAAATTCTGCTTCGTGCAACCACATAAATTTTATTTTCCATGCGCGCAATGGCAAAGATAGCATCAACAGGTTCCATTTTTGCCATCTTATGTACAAGGAAGGCAAAATCGGGTAAATAGTTGTTCAACGATACACTGGTAACTATAATTTCGAAACTATGGATACTGTAACGCACAGCAGTCTGAATCATGTCGTTTAAAAGTCCGACCTGCTGCGTGCTAATCTCTCTGGAAATTAGATCTGAAACGATGTTCAGATTTGCACCTTTTGAGAGGAGAAAGGCAGCGGCCTTAAAATCATCTTCGGTAGTGGATGGAAATGTAAAACTTCCGGTATCTTCATATATGCCGAGGCACATGATGGTGGCTTCATCCGGAGAAATATCGATTTGCTTTTTTTTCAGAATTTCTGTCAGAATGGTGACCGTGGCACCGGTTAAACGATTTAGCTCGATTCGTCCTTTAATATCATTGGGAGTGGGTGGATGATGGTCATAAATATGTATGTCTAAATCCTGTTGTTCCAGAAGCAAAGATAACTTGCCGATGCGGTTTGCCAGCCGCGTGTCTACCAGGACCAATCTTTTGACGTTGGAAAAATTGATATCTCTAATATTCGCCATATTAAAAAGATATACCATTGACTCGACAAAGAAATTCCTTAAGTTTTTTTCCTGGGAACCCGGAAATACGACCAGAGAATCCGGATACAGCTTCTGGGCAGCAAGCATGGATGCGATTGCATCAAAGTCAGCGTTGATATGGCTGGTTATTATGGTTAATTTTTTATTTTCCACGTCAAAGCCCCGTTAAAGGTAAAAACCAGAGTAGGTTAGAAGTCTCAACATATACATAGTCCCCAAGCTTTTTCAAGCTATACATCAAATCGCTAAAATTATTTGATAAAAATATAAAAATATGGATTGAGAAAAATGCCGATAGCATCGGTATTCATTGTAATTATTTCCGTGGTTTTTTACTGAAAGTAATAACTGTATGGTATGAAATTTGTATAGAATCATGAGTGGTTAGAAAGATTTATCCGGTTTTGCAATAAACTGTTCAAAGCTATTGTTGTTTAAATAAGATTGTGATATTATATTTAATCTATGATGGGTTAATTAAAATAGACCGTTCAATCAATGCAACAATTTGTAAATAACAACGGACAGATGACTGTAACAGCTGACAATTGAGATATTTTATGCTCAATTAATATATTGATGCGTTCGCAAAGAAAAAACAGCTGTTTACAAAATGTTTTAAGTTTTAAGCCTCTGGTTAAACAGTAAACATCATTAAAGCACAAAACGTAATTCCTGATGAATTCAATTTTTTACGAGATCATCACTATATTAGTGTATTTCTAAATCCAGAAGGGGGTTGATTATGCCGGTTTTTCTTTGGTCAGGGAAAAATAAAAAAGGTGACATGCAAAAAGGTGAGATGGAAGCTTCAACGGAAGAAGCGGTACTTGCCAACCTGAAAAGAATGAAAATTGAGCCGACAAAAGTTAAAAAGAAACCCAAAGATCTTTTTGAAAATGTTGCCTTTCTTCAACCAAAAGTCAAAGATAAAGATATCATTCTTTTTGCAAGGCAATTTTCCACCATGATCGATGCAGGGCTTCCTATTATCCAGTGCCTCGACATTCTTTATTCCCAGCAGGAGAATGCCACCTTTAAAAAGATGCTCAGAAGTATAAAAGATGATGTGGAAAGCGGTGCAACCCTTGCTGAAGCGTTGAAAAAATTTCCCAACGAGTTTGACGATCTTTTCATAAATATGATTGCCGCAGGCGAAGCTGGAGGTATTCTTGATACGATTTTAAGAAGGCTTTCTACCTATATGGAAAAGGCCGCCAGGCTAAAATCCAAGGTTAAAGGGGCCATGACCTATCCCATAGTAACCCTTGTTATCGCTGGTGCTGTACTTGCAGTTATTCTGATTTTTGTTATACCTGTATTTGAGGACATGTTTGAAGATATGGGAGGACAGCTACCTGCCTTTACCCAAATGGTTGTTGAGGCGAGTAATTTTACAAAAAAAAATGTAATATATATCGTAGTGGGTTTGATACTTTTTATATTTGCTTTTAAAAAGTTTCACAGTACTGAAAAAGGCAGGGCGTTGATTGATAAAAATATTCTTAGATTACCGATATTTGGAGATTTGATTCGAAAAGTTGCCGTTTCTAAATTTACCCGCACCATGGGCACAATGCTTTCCAGCGGGGTTGCTATTTTAGAAGCGCTGGAAATTGTTGCCAAGACGGCAGGCAACAAAACCATTGAGAAAGCGGTTTACTCTGTCCGTTCCGATATTGCAGAAGGACGAACCATGGCCGATCCGCTCATCGAAAGCGGGGTGTTTCCGTCAATGGTGTGCCAGATGATTGCAGTTGGTGAATCGACCGGAGCGCTTGATGCCATGCTGGAAAAGATTGCTATATTCTACGACGAAGAAGTTGATCAGGCGGTTGAAAATCTTACTTCATTAATCGAACCGTTTATGCTGGTTTTTCTGGGTATCACAATCGGAGGACTTGTCATCGCAATGTATCTTCCGGTATTTCAAATGGCAAGTAGCCTTTAAAAGGTTTAAAATATTGTTGCTTGATGTATACATTCTGATCGAAAAATCTTTTTTTAAAAGTCGCATCGAGTCAAACCCGATTTAGGCGGTCAGTTTCCCGATTACCTTCTGTTAAATCCAATCTTTGATTCTATTTTAATATCTGATGAAAAGCTCAACCATGGCATCTGAAACTGACTTATTATATAAGCTTAAATGGCTTATGTTTGCTCGCGTTCTTTTTACCACACTTCTTTTAAGTTCAACCATTATCCTTCAACTGAATCAAAAGATTCCTCCGCTGGCCAAGTCTCTTCTGGTTCTGTATGGAATTATTATCGGGATCTTCTTACTGTCAGTTCAATATACGCTGATATTCAAAAGAGTTAAACAGGTTGTTAAGTTTACCTATGTCCAGATTTGTATAGACACTTTTATCGTGACCCTGATAATCTTCGTAACCGGAAGTTTTTCCAGCATTTTTTCTTTTCTGTACCTTGTCGTTATTATCTATACAAGCATGCTTCTTTTCAGAAAGGGAAGCATGATTATGGCTGCGCTCTGCTGCCTGCAGTATGGAATAATGATCGATCTGGAATATTACGGGGTGTTGAAACCTTTTATGGTGCAGGGGAGTATGATTTCGACGGGTTATGCCTGGAGCCATGTGATTTATAAGATAATGATTACCATGGTGGCATGTTTTGCCGTTGCTTTTCTGTCCAGTTTACTGGCAGAGCAGGCAAGAAAGACAAAAAAAGAGCTGTTGGCTCTGGAACAGCACGTAAAGCGGGTTGAGAAGATGGCAGCCATAGGCGAAATGGGAGCCGGCCTTGCCCATGAAATCAAGAATCCTCTTGCCTCTCTGGCAGGCTCCATTCAGCTTCTCAAAAATGATATTAATCGTAATCCTGATCAGGATAAGCTGATGCAGATTATTCTTCGTGAGGCAGACCGTTTAAGTACTCTGGTGAGCAATTTTCTTTTGTTTGCCAAGCCACCGGCCAGCCGGATTGAATCAATAGAGATAGACAGGGTATTGATTGACACCATCGAGCTGTTTGAAAAAGATAATACTTGCATAGGAAGAATTTCAATAAACAAGCAGATTAAGTCCGGCATCAGGATTGAAATGGATCCGGTGCATTTGCGCCAGGTCCTGTGGAATCTTTTAATAAATGCAGCAGAGGCCATTGAAGGCACGGGGTTAATCGATATCAAACTGTATGATGAAAAGAATAAATATGCATGTATTGAAATATCCGACAATGGCAGCGGAATGTCGGATAAAATAATGAAATCGATTTTCGATCCTTTTTTTACAACCAAAAAAAGAGGAACAGGTCTTGGACTTTCCATTGTTCACAGCATACTTGAGTCGTATGATAGCAGACTTGATGTTGAGAGCAGAGAAAACTCCGGAACAACCTTCACCTTAAAATTAAAGCATATCAACATTCCAACTTAATCTTGACACCTCCCGGTAAATAGGTTAGCAAGACAAGTTTATGCTATTTCTATTATTGTTCAACCCGTTGAAACAATAAGGGTTCGCTCAAAAATAAGTTCATATTTTCGTGCTTAAGATTTGAGTTTGGTTTGGTTGATCTGATTGAGCAAAGTCTGAGTAATAGCAAGCTATTTCGCACGCTTTGCGGTCGAAGATTGGCCCAAAATGGTTTGAAGCTTAAGATGAGAAAATGTGAAATTATTTTAAACGAGCCTTAAATATTTATATGTTTGCAGGTGTAAAATAATTATGGAAAAACAAGGAAATATCATCCTAAATCGGAGAAAGAAGCTTGAAGACCTGAAAGAGAAAAAAATCAATCTATTTCCCAATGAATTTAAGGTAATACATACTATAAGGGATATACAAAATGCAATAAAAGATTCGCCAAAAAATTCAATTACGGAAAACGAACCGATTTTTGTTGTGGCCGGTCGGATGATGGCCATAAACAAATTTGGAAAAACAGCTTTTATCCGTTTCAAAGACCGAACCGGGCAGCTTCAGGCATATGTCAGAAAAGATCAAATTGGCGATATGACCTATGACATTTTTAAACAGCTTGATATCGGTGATTTTATCGGCTTAAGCGGAGCGATGTTTAAAACCAAAACAGGTGAGTGGACTCTATTGGTCAAACAATTAAAACTTATTGGCAAGGCAACCCGACCACTTCCTGAGAAATTTCACGGCCTGAAAGATCCTGAAAAACGGTATCGCCAGCGTTACCTTGATTTACTAGTAAACCCGGATGTACGGGAGATATTCATAAAACGAAGCAAAATAATTCATAAGATACGCACGTTTTTTTTAAAACGCGATTTTCTTGAAGTGGAAACTCCGATGATGCAGCCCATCCCAGGAGGTGCAGAGGCTGCGCCTTTTAAAACATATCATAACGCTCTGGGGATGGATCTTTTTTTGCGTATCGCTCCTGAGCTTTATTTAAAGCGCCTGGTTGTCGGGGGGTTTGAAAGGGTTTTTGAGATTAATAGAAATTTTAGAAATGAAGGGGTGTCCACACAACACAATCCTGAATTTACCATGATTGAATTTTATCAGGCCTATGCGACATACGAAGATCTGATGGACTTAACTCAGAAAATGTTTTCCTTTGTGGCCAGAGAAGTGATAGGGTCTGACTTAATTGAATACCAGGGAAACAGTATTGATTTGGGAGGCAAATGGGAAAGATTTAATCTATTGGATTCCTTGGAGATGGTTGGCAAAATAGACCCAAACCTGCTGAATGACAGGGAAGGCCTTCTAAAGTTTGCCGCTTCCAATGGAATTAAAATCAAAAAAACCGGACGACTCGGTAAAATTATTACCAAGCTTTTTGATGTTCTGGTGGAACCAAATCTAATTCAGCCCACTTTTATCACGGGATATCCGGTGGAGGTTTCTCCACTCTCAAGGCGAAATGACAAAGATCCAGAGATAACGGATCGTTTTGAGCTTTTCATTGCAGGGCATGAAATTGCTAACGGATTTTCTGAACTCAACGATCCGGCTGATCAGAAAAAGCGTTTTCTTCAACAGGTTCAAAGCTTGAATGACGGAAATGAAGAGGCCCATCGTATGGATGATGATTACATAGAAGCTTTAGAATATGGTATGCCCCCAACAGCTGGCGAGGGAATAGGCATTGACAGGCTTGTCATGCTTCTTACTGATGCAGCTTCTATACGTGAAGTTATCCTTTTTCCGCATATGAAACCAAGAGAGGGAAAATAAAGGCGGCCGGCATATGTCCTTTGAATATTTTATCGGAAGACGTTATCTCAGGGCAAAGAGGAAACAGGCTTTCATTTCTTTGATTACCATCCTTTCTACAGCAGGCATTGCGGTAGGGGTGATGGCCCTTATTGTGGTAATAGCCGTCATGGCCGGGTTTGAATCTGATCTTAAGTCACATATTCTTGGTGGACAGGCCCATATCGTATTGATGCGCCACGGTGGTCCATTTACGGAATACCGCGAAATTCTTAAACAGGTGGAAAAGATCGACGGAGTCCAATCAGCCACACCTGTGATCTATACCCAGGTCATGCTTCGTGCATCCTCCAAGGTGTCAGGTGCGGTCCTAAGAGGAATAGATCCGGAATCAGCAGGGAGAGTGATTAAAACGCTCGAGAAGGTGTCTTTGAATCATGCAAAAATCGGTATGGGTAAAAGTGGGAATAGTAATGTGCCGGGAATTGTCTTGGGCAAAGTGCTTGCCAATAACCTGGGTGTAAGCCAGGGGGATACCATTTATTTGATATCACCCCGGGGAATGATTTCTCCCATAGGACATCTTCCTGCCATGAAGAGGTTTAAGCTGACCGGGTTTTTTGAATCCGGAATGTATGATTATGACGGGTCTTTTGCTTACATAAACATCGATCAGGCACAAAAAATTCTGCGTATGGGCAATTCCGTATCCGGTATCGAAATACGTGTGGATAATATTTACCAGGCAAGAGAGATTGCTCAAAAGATCGTTTCCAACCTGGGATTTCCTTTTTGGGCAAGGGACTGGATGCAGATGAATCAAAACCTGTTTACCGCCTTGAAGCTGGAAAAGACGGTGATGTTTATTATTTTAACATTAATCGTTCTTGTGGCTGCTTTTAATATTGCCAGTACACTTATCATGATGGTTATGGAAAAGGCGCGGGATATTGCCATATTAAAAGCCATGGGGGCCACGGATAAAAGCATCAAAAAAATATTTGTGTTTAAAGGGATGGTTATAGGTGCCATCGGTACAACCCTGGGTGTTATTTTCGGTTTTGTACTGTGTACCATTCTCAAACATTATAAGATTGCCGAACTTACCGGAGATATTTATTATTTTACGACAAAACTTCCTGTACGGCTCGAAATTTTTGATATTTTTATTATTGTAGCCGCGGCTTTAGTGATCTGCTTTTTTGCGACTCTCTATCCGGCGCGGCAGGCGTCCAGACTCGATCCTGTTGAGGCAATTCGTTATGGCTAAACTTTTAAATATTTGTTTGAAAAAAGCCAGAGGCATTTGTTTTGGATAATTTGGTATCTATCAGGGGGCTGTGCAAGAGTTTTAACAGCAGCAAGGCACGCCTGGATATCCTGAAAGGAGTTGATTTTGATTTAAACGCGGGTGAAACACTTTCTGTTGTCGGACCATCCGGGATCGGAAAATCAACTTTTCTTCACATACTCGGTACTCTTGAAAGACCGGACAAAGGAAAAATTTTGTACCGGGGGAATGATGTGTTGTTGTTTAGTACAGAAAAACTTGCAAAATTTAGAAACGAGTTTATCGGGTTTGTTTTCCAGTTTCATCACCTTCTTCCTGAATTTTCCGCACTTGAAAATACAATGATGCCGGCTCTTATTAATGGAAAATCCAAAACCACTGCCAGAGAGGCGGCAAAAGAAATACTCGTCAGGGTTGGGTTAAAAGATCGCCTGTCTCACAGGGTGGGAAAACTTTCAGGAGGCGAACAACAGCGAGTAGCCCTGGCCAGAGCACTGGTTCTTAAACCAGTTATCCTTTTGGCCGATGAACCAACAGGGAACCTTGATAAAAAAAACAGCCAGCAGGTTCATGATCTTATCTTGGAGTTAAATAAAGAATTACAGATGACACTGGTGGTGGTCACTCATAATTTAGAACTTGCGTCCTATATGTCCCGATGTGTAACAGTTGTTGATGGTTTGCTGGTTGAAACAAGTTCCTGTCTATAGAGGATTTGTATGTTCAAACGCTTGGGCCTGATTATTTTACTATTCACATGTTTTTTCTCCAGTTCGTTAAATGCCAAAAAACCGATTTCGGTAGTGATACTCCCTTTTAAAATATACAGCAGCGATGATTATTCAAATCTGCAAACCTCAATTCCGGAAGTGTTGAAAAAGCATCTGAAGCAAGATGGGGTGACCATAATTGATGCAAATAAACACAAAGGTTTGACGCCTAAAAATATGGCCAAAGGTAAAACCCAAATTCGCAATTTTGGTATGGAAAGTGGAGCTGACTATGTCATTTGGGGAGGTATGGCCTGGATAGGCAAACAGTTTAGCCTGGATATAAAGATGATGGAGGTTTTCGGAACCGATCCTCCCATTGTCTTTTCTGCTGAGAATAAAGGTATGGAGAATCTTCCTCATGCAGTAAAAAAACTAGCCGGCGATATAAGTCTTAAGCTTTTTAAACGTGAAGTGATCATAAAAATAATTATTGAGGGCAACCAGCGCATTGAAGCGGATGCTATAAAAAGAGTGATTATCACTACTCCGGGTGATGTATTTATCCCCAAAAGCCTTTCCAGTGATCTTAAAAACGTATATGCAATGGGCTATTTTGAAGATGTTCGTATCGAAGCGGAAAGCACACCCAGTGGGAAAATTATTTTTTTTAAGGTAAAAGAAAAGCCGACGATCCGAAGAATAATAATGAAAGGAAACTCAACCAGGTTTGATGATGAAAAAATAAAGGAAAACCTGAATATTAAAACAGGTTCAATCTTGAACATATTTAAAGTACAGAAAAACGTGAAGCGGATTGAAGCACTTTACAAAGAAAAAAATTATCATAACGTTAAAGTGGATTATAAAATTATTGAGCTTAAAAACAATCAGGCGGACTTAACATTTATTATTGAAGAAGGTGAAAAAGTTCGGATTAGAACAATTAATTTTATTGGAAATAAAGCTTATCCGGATAAAAAAATAAAAAAAATATTGAAATCATCGGAAAAAGGTTTCTTTTCCTGGCTGACGTCATCCGGTGATTTAAATAGAGAAGATTTGAACGAAGATGTGGCAAGGCTTACCGCTTTTTATCACAACAACGGCTATATACAGGCCAAAATAGGGGAACCCAAGGTTGAATTTAAGGAAAACCATATAGAGATCACCATAAAAATCAAAGAAGGAGTACAGTTTAAAGTAGGGGAGGTATATATAAAAGGCGATCTAGTAATGGCCAAAGAGAAAATGATGGAGAAAATAAAGATTTCAAAACAAGAATTTTTCAACCGTCGGATTGTACACAATGATGTGATGCTACTTAAGGATATTTATTCAGATGAGGGCTATGCGTATGCAGAAATACTTCCACGTACTGAAAAAGATCTTGATAAGCTGGTGGTCAATATCACATTTGATATAAAAAAAGGCAAACAGGTTTATTTTGAAGAAATTATTATTAGTGGGAATACGAAAACCAGGGACAAGGTGATTCGCAGACAGCTTAAAGTATATGAACAGGACCTGTTCAGCGGGGTTCGCTTAAAACGAAGTATAAGAAATCTATACAGACTTGATTATTTCAAAGATGTTAAGGTAAACACCATTAAAGGAAGCGCTGCTGATAAGATGATACTTAAAATCGATGTTTCCGAAAAGCCTACCGGAAGTTTTACTTTCGGTGGGGGATACAGTTCTACTGAAAAAACGTTTGTAACGGCATCGATTTCGCAAAAGAATTTGTTTGGACGGGGGCATATTCTTGCCGTGAACGGGAGGTGGGGAAGCGAGACAAAAAAATACTCTTTGGGATTCACGGAACCATGGCTTTTTGACATTCCGCTATCAGCAGATATCAAGATTTATGATTGGGAATATGAATATGATGCATATGATAAACAGAGCAAAGGCGGCACATTAAAATTCGGTTTTCCTGTGTTTGATTATACCAGGGGTTATCTTTCTTTTTCCTATGATAATGCGGACATAGAAATTACTAATGAAGTAGAGACACCTCAATCAATCGTAGATCTGATTAGCGATGTGGGGGATGAGAATATTATCACCAAAAGTATGGCTGCCCAACTTCGCTATGATTCAAGGAACAGGATTTTTAATCCCACCAGAGGATCGGATCACAGCATAAAGGTTGAATATGCTGGCTTTGATGGAGATATCGGCTTTACTAAGTATACCGCCAATACCGGGTGGTACATTCCTTTGTTTAAAGATATAGTGGGGTTTGTCCATGCAAAGGGTGGATATGTTCGTGAAAACTCTGAAGGAAAACTGCCGGATTATGAACGATTTTTTCTCGGTGGAATAAATTCATTGCGCGGTTTTGACTGGGAAGATTTAAGCCCCAAAGATCAAGATGGAAATGCCATCGGTGGGGATAGATTTGTGCAATTCAATTTTGAACTGCAGTATCCCATTTTTAAGGATGCTGGAATAGTCGGGGTTGTTTTTTTTGATACAGGTGATGTTTATGATAATGATGAAGTGATCACTTGGGGTACTTTAGAACACTTGAGAGAGAGCGCCGGATTCGGTTTCAGGTGGTATTCACCTGTTGGCCCAATTCGTCTTGAATACGGGTATATACTTGATCCAATAGAGGGCCAGGGTGAAGGAGGACAATGGGAATTTACCATGGGTGGTTCATTTTAAGCGGAAAGAAACGAGATTTTCATAAAGACCCGCTCGTTGCATACATTTGGCACCGGGTATATCTTTGGGGATTCTTGCAATTGGCCCCAAACCATTGAATTTCGGATATCGAACAAGAAACAGCAAAATTCTCAACAGGAGACTTAGCCATTTGATATCTTGCTGTTCAGAAATAATATTTATAAAGTCGTTATAACAAGGCAAACATTTAACAAATAATTTGGTAATATTAAAATCTGGAGGTGTATTCACATGCGGTTTTTTAAAAAAATATTTCCGGTGATGTTTATGGTAACTTTTGTTTTTATTTTTTCATCGAACGCTGCCGATGTGGCCAAGATCGGTGTGGTTGACATAGAAAAAATTATTAATATCTCTAATGCCGGGAAAGCAGCTTTGGCTGAACTTCACAAGCAGGGTGAAAAGATGAAGGCTGAGCTTGAGAAAAGAAAAGCAGAACTAGAAAAAATGAAGAAAAGCTTAGAACGCCAGGCAGCGGTCATGAGCAAAGAGGCCCGTGAAGAAAAAAAGCGCGAGCTTCAAATTAAGATATACGATTTAAAAAATCTTACGAATAAATATAATTCCGAAATAAAAAAAAGTGAAAAAGAAAAGATTATAAAGCTAAAAAAAGAGGTTTTTAATATTACCAGAGAAATCGGGAAAAAAGAAGGTTACCTTATCATTATTGAAAAGAGCGTGGCAGTCTATGTTCCTAAAACACTGGACCTGACGGATAAAGTAATACAGGAGTATAATGCAGGATTTAAAAAATAGGGTAAAGTGAGAATGAAGATGTTTAGATCGAAGGCTGAGGCTGTCAGAAGAAAACGACATAGAACGTTTACAACCATTCAGTGACAGGATTTGTATGGAGATATTACTTTCTGAAATAGCAATACTGGTAGAGGGTAGGGTTGAGGGTGATAGAAACAAAAAAATCTGTGGTGTAGCCCCTTTGGAGTCTGCCACTGATGATGATCTCACCTTTGTCGATCGGGCAAAATTAACCAAAAAGATTAGCACAACAAAAGCAGGAGCCGTCATCGTTCCACTGGATGTTGAAACAGCTTCCAACAACATTGTGAGGGTAAAAAACCCAAGGGTTGCCTTTGCAAAAGTTATGAATTTATTCTACCCCATCTCGAAACCGAAAACAGGAATAAATCCCGGTGCTCATCTAGGCGAAAATCTGATATGTGGGGAAAAAGTATCCATCGCTCCCTTTGCAGTGGTTGGAGATAATGTTACCATCGGCGAGAGTGCCGTCCTACATTCAAGTGTTTTTATTGGTGATAATGTTACCATCGGAAATAATACACAGATATATCCCAATGTGACAATACTCGAACGCTGCGTTATAGGCAACAGGGTGATTATTCATGCCGGTTCGGTAATAGGAAGCGACGGTTTTGGGTTTGCCCCTGACGGAGAAAAGTATTATAAGGTTCCTCAGACCGGTATTGTCCAAATTGATGATGATGTGGAGATAGGGGCGGGTAATACCATTGATCGGGCCACTTTCGGTAAAACGTGGATTTGCCGGGGTGTTAAGACTGACAATCTGGTTCATATTGCTCATAATGTCACTGTGGGCGAAGATACTGTAATTATTGCTCAGACTGGAATTGCCGGAAGCTCAACCATAGGAAGGCACGCTGCGATATCCGGTCAGGTTGCGATAGTCGGGCATATTACTGTGGGTGATCATGTACAGATAGCGGGAAAAGCAGGTGTGACAAAATCAGTTGCTAGTGGCGAAATTGTATCAGGTACACCGGCGATTCCTCATCGGCTGTGGCTCAGAGTGCAAAATATTATTCCAAAACTCCCGGAGATTAAAAATAAGATCCGGACAATTGAAAAACGTTTAAAGATCATAGAAGAAAAACAGGAGAGATAAAATGGAGGAAGTTGCTGATATACAAGCCATCATGGATTATATGCCGCACCGGTACCCATTTTTACTGGTTGATCGAGTGCTGGAAATTGTGCCCGGCGAGAAAATTGTGGCATTAAAAAACGTTAGCATAAACGAACCGTTTTTCCAGGGTCATTTCCCTGGCAATCCTATAATGCCGGGGGTGCTTATTGTAGAAGCAATGGCACAGGCCGGGGGAATATTATTTTCATCACAATTAAAAAAAGGGCACGGCCTTCTTTTTTACTTCATGGGGATGGACAAGGTAAAGTTCAGGAAAATGGTCGTGCCCGGAGATCAGATTATCCTTGAAGTTAAAATTATCAGGCAAAGATCCAAGGCGGTAAAGATGGCCGGAACCGCCAGTGTGGATCAAAAAGTGGTTGCAGAAGGAGAAATAATGGCCACTGTTGGAGAAAAATCATGATACATCAAACTGCAATAATAGACCCAAAGGCCGAGATAGGCTCAGATGTCGAAATTGGAGCGTATTCAATTATCAAAGAGAATGTTTCCATAGGATCCGAAACAGTGATAGGACCCCATGTGATCATTGAACCTTATGTGACCATAGAACCAAATTGTAATATTTTTCAGTACGCCGCCATAGGCGCGGTGCCACAGTCACTCAAATTCAATGGCGAAGAAACTTACGTAAAGATCGGGCGGGGAAGCATTATCAGAGAATTCGTTACCATACACAGAGGCACCGGATTCGGCAGCGGAATTACCGAAATTGGTGAAGAGAGTTTTTTAATGGCTTATACGCATATCGCCCATGACTGTAAGATAGGCCGCAAAGTTATTTTGTCTAATAATGCATCGCTGGCCGGTCATATCTCCATAGGTGATTATTCGACTATCGGAGCTCTTGTCGGGATTCATCAATTTGTGCATATCGGGGAACATGCGTTTATTGGAGGAAAATCAGCGATCGTTAAAGATATTCCACCTTATGTGATTGCTGCCGGTGATCGGGCGAAACTGCATGGCTTAAACAGTATTGGATTAAAACGGAGTGGTTTTTCCAAATCAACGTTGTTGGCATTAAAAAAAGTATATAGAATTATTTTTCGTATCGGGTTGACACTAAATGAGGCTATTGAAAGGGTCACCGCGGAAGTTGATCAAATTCCTGAGGTGGTGAATTTCATTGATTTTATAAAGTCATCCGAAAGAGGAATAACGAGATAAATATAGTGTAAGGAATCGCATCGGAATGACATGGAATATCACAGATTAAAATGAAAAAAATCTGAAAGTCGCTTTGCCATATTTATCTATCAGCGCAGTACCGGCGCTTTTTATTTAAATTCTAATAATTTTGTGTAATTTCAGTGTAAATCAGCGGTAAAAATAATTATGGATAAACGGATAGGATTAATTGCGGGGAGCGGACAGTTCCCCATAATTTTTTCCAAAAAGGCAAAGTCAAAAGGTTTTTCTATTTATGCTGCAGCATATCTAAATGAAGCGGATCCAGGTATACAGGATTATGCTGAAGTCATTGAATGGATACACCTTGGCCAGATCAAGCGTCTCATAAAGTTTTTTAAGAAGAATAATATTATTGAAGCAGTGATGATGGGTGGTATCAAAAAGACCCGGATGTTTAAGGATGTGAAACCGGATATAAAAGCGATTTCGATTATTGCAGGTTTGAGACATACACATGACGACCAAGTACTCAGTGCTTTTGCAAATGCCCTTGAAAAAGAGGGAATCAAAATAAAGGCTTCCACATTTTTACTTCCCGATCTTCTGGCGAAAGAAGGGTGTTGGACCAAACGAAAACCCAGCCGATCGGAAACATCGGACATTAAACTGGGATGGAGTCTTGCTAAAGAAATAGGACGACTTGATATCGGGCAATGCATTGTGATCGGTGGCGGGTCGGTTCTGGCAGTTGAAGCAATTGACGGAACAGATGCAACTGTGCAAAGAGGTGGAGCACTTGGCAAAGGAACCGCTGTGGTGGTTAAAGTCTGTAAACCGAACCAGGATTTTAGGTTTGATGTCCCAGCTGTGGGAATGCAGACGATCCGGATCATGAATGAAGCGGGAGCGCGGGTCCTTGCCGTTGAAGCCGGAAAGGCGGTAGTTTTTGACAGGGAAGAAATGATTAATCTGGCGAATCAGCATGATATTTCCATTATAGCTGTTAAAGAATAATAAATGAAAAAACCGAAAAAAAAGTTGCGTATCGGTGTTGTGGGGACAGGATATCTGGGCAAATTCCATGCTGAAAAATATGCTCGCATGGATGATGTTGAGCTTGTAGGAATAGCAGATATCAACCAGACACAGGCAGAAAAGATAGCAAAAAAATATTCTACAAAAGCATATACAAGCCATAGAAATATTTTAGACAAAGTAGATGCCGTCAGCATCGTTGTACCCACACCGGTTCATTTTGAAGTCAGTCGTGATTTTTTAAAACATGATGTGGATGTTTTAATTGAAAAACCGATCACAACCACAATCAAAGAGGCGGATGAATTGATTGGGTTTGCTGAATCAAAGGGACTTATTATCCAGGTCGGGCATCTTGAACGATTTAATCCCGCAGTGATTGCCTTACGGGATTATATAACCAGACCGATGTTTATAGAGTCTCACCGGTTGAGTACATTTAAAGAACGTGCTGCAGACGTCAGTGTGGTTTTAGACCTTATGATCCATGACATTGATATTATATCTAATTTGGTCAGGTCCGGAATAAAGAGTATTCATGCCGCGGGAACTCCTGTGATCTCCGGGCATGTAGACATTGCCAATACACGTATGGAGTTTGAAAACGGATGTGTGGCCAATGTAACTGCCAGCAGAATTTCAACTAGGGACGAAAGAAAAATCAGGCTGTTTCAAAAGGATGCTTATATTTCAGTTGATTTTGCAAATCGCCAAATTACCATTGTGAAGAAAAATGATAAAGATAAGCGCGGCATTATACCCGGAATGGATATAAATAAACGTTGTTTTAATCAGGGAGATGCTTTAGACGATGAACTAAAAGCCTTTGTAAAAGCAGTGAAAAAGCGTGAATCTCCTGAAGTGACCGGACAGGTGGGGCGAGATGCTTTAAAGATTGCGTTGGATATTATGCAACAAATTCAAAACAGAAATCAAAAACTTGCCCACTCACTATGAGATAAACTTCCAAACAGGCAGATATTTAGACCTAATTGTCCTTTTGTCTTAAGTGATTTTTTGAGTTTATTTTCTTTTAAAATATAAGTTGCTTTTCACAAGCCAATGGGCGCTTACCAAAAACAGAAATGTGTGATGATCATAGCCGGCGAAGCTTCCGGCGATCTTCACGGGTCAAAACTTGTTCTTGCCATGCGTGAGAAAAACAACGAGTTGTTTTTTTGCGGAATTGGCGGCCAGGCTCTGCGAGAAGCAGGTGTCAAAATTATAGTAGATGCCTCTCTGCTATCGGTGGTAGGAATATCCGAGGTTTTTTCCAAAATGCCGGGTCTCTTTCGAGGCATGTCGGCTGCAAAAAAACTGATTAAAAGTCTAAAACCCGATCTTCTTATCATTATAGATTTTCCCGATTTTAACCTTCATGTTGCTGCGGCAGCAAAAAAGACAGGTATCCCAGTTTTGTATTATATCAGCCCACAGCTCTGGGCATGGAGGCCGGGTCGGGTTAAAAAAATTAAGAAGCTTGTCGATCATGTTGCGGTTATCCTTCCCTTTGAAGAAGATTTTTATAAAGCACATCAAGTCAGAGTTTCTTTTGTGGGGCATCCCTTACTCGACACACATGTTGCTGCAGAAGAATCATTAACCGCAGCTAATACAGAAGATATTCCGGTGGTCGGACTTCTGCCGGGTTCCAGGGACAGGGAAATTGCAAGGCTTCTTCCGGTGATGCTTCAATCCGCAAGGATTTTGCTTAAACGCGATAACAGAATTAAATTTATCATTTCAGCCGCCCTTTCTGTCAAAAGAAAATTCGTGGAAACTATTGTTGAACAACATAGAGGAAATTATGATTTTGAGGTTGTTTCACAACCTGTGGAACGTGTGTTAACAAGGTGCCGACTTGCCGTGGTTGCATCCGGGACAGCCACACTTGAAACCGCAATCTACGGGGTTCCGATGATCATCATATATAGAATATCGCCTCTTACCTACTGGCTTGGCAGGATGCTGGTTCGATCGCGGGTAAAATATTTCGGTTTGGTCAACCTCATCGCGGACCGGGAAATTTCACCTGAGTTGCTGCAGGGTGAAGCTTCACCAGAAAAAATAGCCGATATGGCATTTGAAATATTAAACGATGCTTCCCGTCTGGGAAAGATGAAAAGTGATCTTTTAGCGCTAAAAGATATGCTGGGAGGGCCGGGCGCATCATTGCGTGTGGCCAATATTGCTTTGAATATGCTGGAAAAATCTGAAACCAATGCTGAAAATAAAAGACAGACATAGACGTTTAATAACTATGATAAAAGACAGCTGGCCTGTCCTGTTTATGGCAATGGGGTGCATGCTTGTTATGTCTGCAGCCACTTCTGCCGCTGCTTATTTAATTAAGCCTGCGTTGGATGATGTGTTTATTAATAAGGATGTCAGGATGCTGAAGCTGATTCCGGCAGCTATAATCATTGTTTATTTTCTTCGCAGTGTGGCAATGTATGGTCAGGATTATTTAATGAGCTATGTGGGGCAAAACATCATACGACGTCTTAGAAACACTTTATACAACCGTATCCAGGATCTTCCGCTCTCTTTTTTTCAAAAGGAAAAGACCGGCGTTTTAATGTCTCGGGTGACCAACGATGTAAATATTATAAAAGCCATGGTTTCTGTTGCTGTCACAGGATCACTCAGGGACTGTTTTACCATAGTAGGACTGACGGTTGTTATTTTTTACCAGATCTGGGAACTGGCACTTATCGCATTTATCGTTTTGCCGGTTTCCTTTTATCCCATAGTTATCTTTGGAAGAAAGGTGCGCAAGGTCAGTACAGGATGCCAGGAAGCCATGGCTGATATGAGCTCTTTTCTGCATGAAACCTTTGCGGGAAATAAAATTGTCAAGGCTTTCGGAATGGAGGACCATGAAAAAAAACGATTTTTTGAAAAGACCCGCAGACTTTTAAGGCTTGAAATGAAGGAAGTCAGAGCCAGGGCGATATCGAGTCCCATCAATTTATTTTTAGGCGGAGTGGGGGCCGCTATAGTGATTTGGTATGGGGGATCAAAAGTCATTGCAGGAGATTATACAACCGGTACCTTTATTTCCTTCCTGGCGGCTGTTTTATTATTATATGCGCCGATAAAAAATTTAAGTAAACTGAACAATGCCATTCAACAGGGACTGGCTGCAACTGACCGGGTTTTTGATATTATCGAGAGGAAATCGGAGGTCAGAGAATCAAAAAATCCTGTGATAATAAAGCCGGGTCCTCACAGTGTTGCATTTAAAAATGTCTCTTTTAAATATGAAAAAGAGATGGTTCTTAAAGAGATTAACATCAATGCCGAGGCCGGAGAGATTCTGGCGCTGGTGGGTATGAGCGGCGGCGGCAAGACATCACTGGTTAATTTAATCCCCAGGTTTTATGACGTCACCAAAGGCTCTATCCTGATTGACGGAACAGACATTAAGGATTGTTCCATCTTGTCACTCCGTGAACAGATCGCCATTGTAACTCAGGACCCCATCCTTTTTAACGATACCATTAAAAACAACATCACATATGGTAAGCGAAATGCATCGAATGAAGAAATAGAGCGTGCGGCCAAGGCAGCCTATGCGTATGATTTTATACAAAATTTCCCGGATAAATTTGACACAACCATCGGGGAACTGGGCGGGCGTCTGTCAGGCGGAGAAAAACAGCGTATCTGTATTGCTCGGGCTTTATTAAAGGATGCTCCCATATTAATCCTTGACGAAGCTACCTCTTCATTGGATACCGAAGCCGAGATGCTGGTTCAAAAGGCCCTTGAGAACCTGATGAAAGGGCGTACCACCTTTGTCATTGCACACAGATTGTCTACCATCAGTTATGCTCACCGGATTGTGGTGATTGTAAATGGTAAAATCGTGGAAGAAGGAAAACATGACGAGTTACTTGAAAACCATGGAGAGTTTCATAAACTCTACCAGATGCAATTTGCCAATGGGAATATGAAGCGCCATGCTTGATGAGCGTTTAACTCAGAGATCGCTTTGCTTTCGGCTTTAAGTCTTGCATAGCGGGACGCTATACAAGCCACGCAGTGGCGATCCTAAAAGCCCAAAGGGCTGATCTTCAAGTCCCTCTGCGACACTCCATATTTCTTCAAAGATATGAAAATCAACTCAATTATAAACAGATATCTATTTACAGAAATGATGACTCCTTTTGCCATCAACTTGGTGTTTTTTACCTTTATTTTTTTAATGGCGGAAATGCTTAAGATCACAGATCTGATTGTAAATTACGGTGTTGGAATGATTGTCATTGTTACGATGCTGGTGTATTCTACGCCTTATTTTCTCGTATATGTGATACCCATGTCTGTCATGATGGCTGTTTTGCTTACTTTCATGCGGATGTCGGGAGACAATGAGATCATTGCACTAAAAACCGGTGGTGTAAGCATTTACCGGCTGCTTCCACCTGTTATACTGTTTTGTCTCGCAGGATGTTTGCTGACCGCATTTATGGCTGTTTATGGTCAGCCGTGGGGAAGGCTGGCTGTTAAAAAGCTTACATTTAAAATTGTTTCATCCCATCTGGATGTGGGACTCAAAGAAAGAACTTTTAATGACAGTTTTAAAGATGTGATGTTTTATGTGAATGAAATCGATTCAAAAACCAGAACACTCATTGATGTTTTTATTGAAGATAAACGTGCAAAAAACGTTGCAAGCACAGTTGTTGCCCCTAAAGGGAGACTCTTCAGTGAGCCGGACGGGCTTGTTTATCACTTAAGACTTTATGACGGCATTATTAATCAGGCCGATATTGCCAGCAAGTCGGCACACTCTATAAAATTCCAGACTTACGATATACGCCTTGATCTTAAAAAAAATATAAAAACTGCAAGATTGAGGGGCAAGAGCAGAAAAGAGATGAGTCTAGATGAATTGCTAAATTATTTAAGGGATGCGCCAAGTAAAAATGAAAGATATTATAAGGCGTTAATGGAATTGCATAAAAAATTTTCCATTTCAATTGCCTGTTTGACCCTTGGACTTCTCGCTGTTTCTTTGGGCATTCAGTCAAGGTCTTCAAAAACATCCTACGGTCTGGTGCTCGGCCTGGCGTTTTTTCTGATTTATTATTTATTGCTGTCGTTTGGGTTGGTTTTTGGTGAAACAGGTGCTTATCCGCCGGTGATCGGAATGTGGGTTCCCAATTACGTCATAGGGGGGCTCGGGCTATATTTTCTGACCAGGACGGCAGTTGAACGTCCGGTGAGAATTGATTTCTTAGCATTTTTTATAAAAAGGTTCAATTCTGTATTCTCAAGATAACACAACCTTAAAACGATATTTATCGCTAACCATAATGCCTCTTATTAAACTGGTTTGTCTGGTTATCATGTAAGTGTCTCGGGTTACGAGTTACGTGTTGCGAGTTGTTAATAGGAAATAATCTTACCTTTTTTAACCCGTACCCTGCAACCCGCAACCCGCAATAATATCGAATACCAAAAAAGGAAACTGCTGCTAACTAAAGCTGGCAAGTTGCGTTGGCGCAATAATAACCAAAAAGCACTTCTATTATGTCAATCATTACAAAATACTTAACAGGAGAGATTTTCAAATATTTCGGTATTATTCTGGTTACGGTCATCTGTATATTTCTGGCGGTCGATTTTTTTGAAAAAATAGATAATTTCATAGAAGCGGGGCTTCCTTTTTCAACGACGATCCGTTTTTTTCAGCTCAGAATACCTTTTATCATTACTCAGCTCGCCCCTGTTTGCATTCTCCTGGCCGTTCTCATTGTATTTGGTTTGATGAACAAAAATAATGAGATGATTGCTTTAAAAGGCAGCGGAGTAAGCGTCTACTTTTTTTTAAGACCGGTTTTTTCTATAGGTCTGTTGTTTAGTGTTTTACTGTTCTTTTTATCGGATACTCTTGTCCCAATTACCATGAACAAGGCCAACGCGATATGGCTAAAGGAAGTCAAAAAAAAATCTGCGGTTGTTTCAAGAGAAAAGAACATCTGGATAAAAGATAATCGTTCCATATTACATATAAAATATTATAATCCTTCAAATAAAACGATATCTGGAGCAACTTTATATTATTTTGATAAGGATTATGCTTTGGTTAGAAGGATTGACGCCCGAAAGGGTTTTTATAAAAATGGGCAATGGATTTTTCATGAAATCATGGAACAGATACAGGACAGGGAAACAGGAAATTACCAGACTGTATTGCACCCACAGAGGATAGAGAAATTAGATTTTTTGCCTGATGACTTGAAGCGGGTGATTAAAAAGTCGGAAGAGATGAATTTTAAGGAGTTGTATCTATATATTAAGAGCATTGAGTCTGAAGGCTATGATGCAACCACTTATAAAGTAGATCTGAATGCTAAAATTGCCTTTCCTTTTATTTGCATCATCATGTGTCTGCTGGCTACCGGTATTTCTATAAGAGTAAAAAAAGGCAGAACCCTGTCTATATGTATCATTTACGGCATCGGTATCATTTTTCTTTATTGGATTCTTTACAGCTTTTGTTTATCACTTGGATATGGAGGATTACTTCCACCGGTTATTGCCGTCTGGATGGCAAACCTTATTTTTTTAAGTTTGGGAGGCTTTATTCTGTTGAATGCTGAATAAAATAAAAAAAAAGATGATAAACATAGCAACCGGCAAAGGAGAAAACCGGTTTTCTCTTTTTGAATCTCTTTTATATTTAATTTCTGTCGGTTATTATGGTTTAATAAAATTTAGAGTTGCGGCATATAAAAGAAACATAATAAAATCAAAAAGGCTGCCATGCAAAGTCATATCAATCGGGAATATAACCGTTGGAGGTACGGGCAAGACACCCATGACTTTATATATAGCCAAACTCGTTCAAAGGCTTGACTATAAGGTGGTCGTAATCAGCAGGGGATATAAAGGAAGACTGGAAAAATCCGGGGGAGTTGTAAGCGACGGCAATAAAACAATCTTAGGACCGGAAGAAGCGGGGGATGAGCCGTTTATGATGGCTGGCAGGTTAAAGGGAATTCCCGTGATCATTGGTAAAGACAGGTTTGAAGCCGGCAAGCTGGCTGTAAGGGAATTTGATCCTGATGTGATTGTGCTGGATGATGCTTTTCAGCATTTGAAACTCAGACGCGACATTAATCTGGTGCTTTTGGATGCCAAGTGTCCCTTGGGAAATTCTTACCTGTTACCCAGAGGCATTTTGCGTGAGCCACCATCATCTTTATTTCGCAGTGATGCGTTGATACTGACCAGAGCTGATTCAAAAAAAATGAAAGTTTCTTACGCTGAATTTAGCCAACTTACGCATAAACTGCCGGTTTTTATAACCGTTCATGTACCTTATATCTACAAGGTTGAAAAAGAAACCAGCGCCCCATTTGGTCGGATTTCAAATAATTCTCCATTAAATTGTTCAGAATTATTAAAAGATCGGAGAGTTTATGCCTTTGCCGGTATTGCCAGGAACAATGATTTCCTTTGCAGCGTTAAAAGTTTTAATTGTAATGTTTTGGGATTTATAGAGTTTGACGACCATCATCGATATTCAGACAACGATTTTAAAAAAATATTTTATTCGGCAGAAAAAGCAAACGTTGAGTTTCTGATTACCACGGAGAAAGATTATGCCAGGATCGCTCACCGGGTAAAATGGCCGCTTGACCTTCTGGTTGTAGGGGTTGAAATTTCTTTCGGTAGTGATGACAAGATTTTCGGCAATTTTCTTAAAGAGCGGCTTGACCGTTTAAAAGCGGATTAATCTAATCCATCCTATCCATTGCAAGTGCTTCGGTAAGTTTTCCCATAACCGCTTCAGCGCTGATAAGGCGCATACACCGCCTGTCAAGTTCAGGGCATTTCTTTTTATAACAGGGGGCACAGCTTATATCAGTTTTAACCACAAGGTGTTCACATTTATAAGGTGCCATTCGTTTGGAAGGGGTAGGCCCGAAAAGGGTTACAAAGGGGGTTCCCACCGCTGCAGCTAAATGAGCCGGCCCTGAGTCGGGGCCGACACCGGCCGTTGCGTCCTTTAGTATGGCTGCAAGCTCAAGAAGTGAAGTTTTTCCCACTATATTTATTAATCTGGGTGAGTCGACTTTTTCGCAAAGTGATGCGGCATAGGTTGTTTTTGATCGATCACCGAGAAGCACCACCTTATTGTTGCCGGAAGACAGGATATTATCAATCAGTTCATAGTACCCTTGAAAGAACCATTCTTTTGTTTTCCAGGATGTTCCAATTACAACAGCTATAAAGGGATTGTTTATTTCGGTTACGATACCCTGGGCAACAGTTTTAACATCAAGAGAAGAAAAACCGAAATCAAGGGAAGAAGGTTCAGGCAACCCCAGATATTCTGTAAATTTAAGATAATGCCGCCACTTGGGAAGCGATAGTTCGTCGCTGATATTTTCGATATGTTCGTTATTGAAAAACCAATTAAACTCTTTTGCATTTTTACGATGAAAGCCGATCCTTCTTTTTGCACCTGAAAGGAGAGAAAAAAAGCCGCTCTTGAAATGACGTTGAAGATCAAGAGTAATATCAAAGTTCTGTTGCGATAGATTTTGGTAGAGCTCCCGTAAAGCGAAAACATTTTTTGGACGGTTAAACACGATCATTTTATCAATCTGGGGTTGAAAGGACACAATTTGTGCCCACGCCGTTTCCACCAGCCATGTTACTCTGCTGTTGGGGAGATTATTTTTTATATGCGCTACCAGACAAAGCCCTCTTATCAAATCTCCCAAAGATCCCATTAAGATAATAAGAATCGAGGGGTCTGGTTGTAGTATTTTTGGAGGAGTTGTAACCATCATATCCTTTTTATCGATGATTGATTTTGTGATTAAGGCCGTTGTACATCAATTCAATAAGCATCTTCGGTAACCTGTGTTTTTTTATGGCCCGATTCCAGCGACGGATGTATCGACTTTTAAGCACATTTTTATTTCCAGAAAAAATACTTCCCTTGTCAAAATCGAGAATATATACTCTGTCTTGATTATCAACAATGACATTGCCTGGATGTAAATCGACATGTAATATGCGGTTTTCAATAAGTATGGCAGTCTGTTGTATAACATGTTTCATTGTCAAAAGAGCCCGCTTTTTGTTTGATAAGCTTAGCTCAGCCAATGTTTGGTGGCATTTAATCTCTCTGGTGACAAGCCATGCTTGATAAAAAATACGGCCAAAATAAGCAAAGGCGATGGGCTCAGGGGCACTTATTCCAATATTTCTCACTTTTTGCAGGAGTTCATACTCTTTTTGGCCTCGGGTTTTTCCCCATTTGAGATATCGTTTTTTAATAAAATGTCTAACAATACCTCCTCGGTGGTAATATTTAACAGCCACCGGTCCTATTTTATTCATTTCATCAATTAAAACCGAACTTCTTCCTCCAAGAATAGAATTAGACATTTTTGAGGGTGTTTGAAACAGTTTTATTAGGTGCTGAAAGTGCTGGTAGGTCAGCTCAAATGAAAATCCAAAATGATAAGACTCATATGTTTTCCTTTGATCTACAGTCATTATATTGTCCGTGGATGGTTTAAAGTCATTGGACTATAGAGAAACGATGAAAATGTGTCAAGGAGGTAATGCTTGGTTTTTTTTACAAATTGTTTAAAAATTGATGAATAAGGCGACAGGCAATTTTTGTTCCGCCCTGGCGGTCTTTCAAATATTCAACGGCTGATTTTCGAACTGCTTCACGGGATGGTGGGTTTACAAGCCCTTTGACAAGAGTATTCGCGGCTTCTTTCCAGTTGTTGGCAATTTTTAACAGGCCCTTGTCTATAATATCAGATCCCACCCATGCAAAGTTTTCCCATGAAGAGCCAATGACCGGGATCACACCGCAGGTGACAGCTTCAAGAAAATTCTGACCGCCTAAGGGCATGAGACTGCCGCCTACAAAAGCGGCTTTGGATATTTTATAGGCAAAAGAGAGTTCTCCCAAAGTATCCCAGAGGATAACCGTACCGGGAGATACAATATGCTCTGTTTCAGATCGTAAAACCCAGGAGACCGTCATACGATTTAAGGTATTTTCCCAGTGTGTTATCCTGTGCATATGTCTGGGAAAGAGCCCGATATTGATCTCAGGCTGCTTGTGTAGGATATCTGCAATAATTTTTTCGATGAGAGGTTCTTCCTCTTGCCTGACCGATCCAAGCACCACAAAGGGTGTCTCCTGAGAAATAATGGCTTCAAGGGGATTCTTTGTAGTTGGCAATGATTCTTTGCTGTTGAGTTTATCAAATTTAATATTAGGCATGACATCCACGCGATCTTTACCAAATAGCGTAGCGAACCTTTGGGCATCGTTTTGAGAAATGGCAAGGATTTTATCAGGGCTGACTGTCCGCCATAATGAAGGCCAGATAAGGTACCGTGAAAGGCTTTTAGATGTGATTCTGCCGTTAATAATGAGAATCTTACAGCCCATTTTTTTCAATTCAGCCAGGTGAGCCGGCCACATTTCAGATTCGAGGAGTATCATAATTTTGGGGCTGACATCACTCACGGCTTGCGCCATAATTGTGGGTTTGTCAAAGGGAAAGTATGCGGTAAAAGCAGTTACCCCTCTATTATCAGGTGTGATTTTACTGACAGTCTTCTCCAAGATCTCTATTCCCTGACTGGTGTTTGAAGTCACGAGAATTCGTGTTGGGTTGGAGGGTTTAAAATGATCAAAAAGTTCTTTGGCCAGAAAAGCTTCTCCAACGGACGCAGCTTGAATCCAGATATCCGCTTTAGGCAATTTTTCACCAAGTATTCGCTGTTTAAATCCCTCAACAAGGCGTTTATTCAGGCGAAGTGCCGGGATAGAGATATTCCATCCGATATTATAGAGTTGAAAGGCCAATTTTATTGACAGTCTATTCACCATAGAAAAGAACTAATAATGGAAAGAGTTTAAAGTGTCAATTTAATCCTGCTATCAAATACATTATGCAAATACGTTATGCATTGACAGCTTGCTTTTTGTCTGTTACTCGTTAGCCTCTTCTGGGTTCAACAGACCAATTTTATTTAACAATATAAAAATAGTTCAACCGATGAAAAAAGAAGAGCAAGTCAAAAATAACACAAATAAAAAAGATGGTATTCACCATACAATCGTATCTTTTATAGCAGGTTTGCCACATAAATATATTTTGTGTTTGGGCAGACTGCTGGGGAGATTTATGTATGTTGCCGATGTTCCGCATCGGCGTATTGTGCGACGTAACTTGAAATTTGTTTATCCTGAATGGTCGCCAGCGTATATCAAAGAGACTTCGTTAAGAATTTTTCAGAATATTGGGATGACCTTTCTGGAAATTTGTCAAATAGCATGCCTTCCCAAGGATAAACTATTATCCAGAACCAAGATAAAGGGGGAAAAAATATTATTAGATGCGATAAAAGAGGGCAGGGGAGTCATATTGATCTCTGCTCACCTGGGAAACTGGGAGATAGTTGCTCCATTTCTGTCTGCCAATATTGGTGCACAGGCGGCTATGGTGGGAAGGCGATTGCGTGTTCGCCTAATCAACCGTCTGATTAGTGGGCTTAGGACCCGTTTTGGAGCCACAGTAATTGACAAAGAAGATGGAATGACCAAGATGAGGCGGGCTGTTCGTGAGGGTAAAATACTTGGGATCATGATTGATCAGGGCACACAGAGCTCAATGGGTGTTAAGGTCAATTTTTTTAGCAAGTCTGTCACCGCAACGGTTGCCCCTGCTTTGCTTGCATTGAGATGCAAATGTCCTGTGGTTCCCATTTTCGGTGTCAGAGAAATCAATGGAAGCCTTACAATCATTGTGGAACCGCCTTTGAAGATAACCAGAACGAAAGATTTAAAGGCCGACTTGAAAGCGAACATGCAAATTATGACAGATGTGATTGAAAAGACGGTTAGAGCGTATCCCGAGCAGTGGTTTTGGGTGCATAAACGCTGGAAAAAGTACTACCCGTTTTTATATCCGGAATATATGGCCAGAAAGAAACGCCGAAGGGAAAGAAAGGGAAGGCTGGCAAATTCAAGAATGAGCTGACACAGGTATTTTATGAAGATATTGCACTTATTAAGCAACTGGAAATGGACTGCAGTTTCTGAACCTGCCGTGGACCTGGCTATAGCACAAAAAGCTCTGGGGGCAGAAGCCCTGTTTGTTTGTGGAAAATCACCGGAAGGTCACAAATATGATGTGCTGTTTCACTCTCGTCAGAAAGGATTGAATCATGTGGATGCGATTAACTTGCCCAAGCACTTGCAGATTCATACGGCAATACAGGATGCAAGAAAACTTCGAAAGATCATAAATAATTTTAAACCGGACATCGTTCACTCCCACATGAAAAACGCACACTTTCTGGGATTTTTGGCCAGGGGAAAATCAAAACCACCTTTTTCAGTCAGAAGTTGTTATGATCCCCAAGGTCCGGGAAACGATATCAGGTCAAGGTTTCTAAATAAGCATTTTACCGATGGCCTTGTGGTGATCGGAAAAACAGCAAGGCAGAAGGCAGTTGAAACATGCGGGTTGCCCTCAAATGCCATTTTAATTACTGAACCGGGAATTGACCTGGACCGATTTTCACCTGACCGAAAAATAACGTTTAACAGGAAAGATTTTGGACTCACCAAAGAAAATTTTGTAGTCGGAGTTGTGAGTAGAATACGACCAAGCCGACGAATTGATATTCCTTTAACTGCCATCGCATCTCTTGTCACCCGGTTTCCACAGTTAAGATTTTTCTTAGTCGGGCGGGGGAACCGCAGAAACTATAATGAGGTAGTGGAAAAACCTTTGAAAGAAATGGGGATTGCCGACAAAGTCATTTTGCCCGGATACTGCCGTGATGATAGACTTGTTTCCGCATATCAGGCGATGGACGTTCTCGTTTACCCGATTCCCGGAACAGATAAATCATGTCGTACGGTAAGAGAAGCCATGGCTTCAGGAATTCCTGTGATTGCACCTGAAATAGGATTTCTTAAAGATCTTATTGAAAATGGTGTGAATGGAAAATTTATGGATTTATCATCAGAAAGCCTGGCACGTATACTTTCAAATTTAATAAAAGATAACAGGCAACTCCAGATGATGGCGCATCAATCACTTAAAACAGCCAAACAAAGGTTTTCTATGATCCTACAGGCAGAGAAGATACTGATGTTTTATGAAAAAATTTTAAATGGGAAAGTACAGAAGTAATACATAATGAAGATAACAATGGAAAAAATTTCCGAATGGACCGAAACTAACAAAGGTCTTTATTTTATCCTTGGTTTTTCTTTGGTAATTAAAGTGTTGGTCTTAATTGTTTTATCGGGCAAGGCAATTAATAATGATGGTATGCAATATATCTCAGCAGCTCAGCTGTTTGCTTCAGGAAATTTCACGGAGGGTTTGGCCCTGTACCCCATGCCCTTATACCCCATTTTGATTACGATAGTTCATTTTATTATTCCAGATTGGATATTAGCGGCCAGGCTTATCTCACTTACCTTCCTAATTCTATCAATCATTCCTTTATATCTATTATCAAAAGAGCTTTTTGACCAACGTATCGCATTTTGGGGATGCCTTGCATTTGCATTGACTCCCTTACCAAACAGTTGGGTCGCATATGTTATTCGTGGGCCATCTTTTATCTTTTTTTTCGCATGGGCGATATATTTCTCCTTAAAAGCAATACAGCTTAAAAGACCGATCTTTTTTTTACTGGCCGCTGTTTTTTCATGGGTTTCCATTCTGTTACGGCTTGAAGGACTAATATTAATTCCGGTATTCTTCTTTTTTATTATATGCCTGACTATCTTAAATTTACAGGAAGGAAAATCTTTTGCAAAGGGGATTTTAATCTGGATCTCCTTTCCGGCAATTATTTTACTGTTTTTTT
This sequence comes from Thermodesulfobacteriota bacterium, assembly GCA_034189135.1. Classification (NCBI taxonomy): domain Bacteria; kingdom Pseudomonadati; phylum Thermodesulfobacteriota; species Thermodesulfobacteriota bacterium. The sequence goes on from JAXHVO010000062.1 coordinate 174,729, forward strand.
TCGTGGCAATAGGAGCTGAAAGAGTTTCATTTAACCGGGCTGATCAGGTTGTTCAGGTACTTCAGGACACAGCTAGTTTAAAATTTCTTGACAACTATCGTTTGATTTATGATTACCTTAAACAGGCTGAAAATTCAGCGCCTTTTTCCGGTATGCACTATAGTTTTGCAGAAACCGCCAGGGATTTTATGCCTGTGGTTTATCTTTTAGGTTTTTTTAAGGCATTCGTTAAAACTATCTTTCCCTTATTTGTCATTCCTCTTTTTTTAGCATTTAAGCATTCTTTTACAAAATCTCATTTTTTTATGCTAGTTACAGTAAGTTCTTTCCTTGTTGTATTCTATTACTCACTCATTGTAAGAGATTTTATCTCGCCCAGGTTTTTATTTGTCCCGGCATTTCTATTATTTCCCTGGATTGGCGCAGGGCTGGAAAGGATGTTTAATTTCGTGAAGCGATCATCTAAACAAAAAATACTAACCGTTGTCTTTGTGGCTATTTTTATTTTGGTGCCTGTCGGTAAAGTGGCCAACTCCTGCAGAAAACATGATCATACCATAAGCATCGCCGGCAAATGGCTTGCTAAAGAGACGAAATTTAAAAATGCCAGGATAGTAACAAATGATATGAGGATACCCTTTTATGCTGGAAGGCAGATTTATTCCAGCAAAGAAAAGGGTTTAGTTAAATATGACAGCAGTAGTGGTAGTTATGCAGGACTGGAGAGGTTTGCCATAGCCAAAAAGGCAGATCTTGTTATCATAAGAATTTCTAAAAAGGAAAAAGGTTTGATTCCAAAATTTGAACATTTTATAAAAATTAAGGAGTATTACGGAAAAAAGAGGAGTGCTATTATTTATGGGTCAAAGAAGTTTTTCGCAAACTAATACAAGAAGAATGGCATTTTGTTTGGATTGTAAATAATCTGAAAAGGTCTATCAGGTTTAATTAAGGAATTGAATCAATGGGTGATGAAAATCAATTATTATATATCATAAGATATGAGAAGGAATTTTTCGGTCCCTATCTAGAGGTCGGATCAAGAGATTACGGGGCACCTCAAGTTTTACGATCCATTTTTTCGGACAGAGATACTTATATAGGCGCAGATATGCAGAATGGATCCGGTGTTGACGTAGTTTTGAATTTTACACAAAAATTTAAAGAAATAGATGCAAAACTTAAAGGGATTCGTTTCAGAACGATTTTTTGTATGAGCGTATTGGAGCATTGTGAACAACCATTTAAAATGGCGGAAAATTTGACCGCTTTGTTGAAGCCTGGAGGAAAAATTTGCCTGTCCGTTCCTTTTTCCTGGAAATTTCATGGCTTCCCTTCTGATTATTGGCGGTTTACTCCTGAAGGCGTTGAGAAGCTTTTTCCCAAACTTGAATTTGATCGTGCAAACTGTTTGGCATCTACATCGAGAAAACGTGAATTTTATAAACCTGATTCCGAAGTAGGAAAAATAAAGTTCAGTTTTAAAACCCAGATTAAAAAAGGTCATTTCATACGGGCGATTTCTGTAAAAGTTCTTAGAGGGCTGTCTAAAGTAGGTATATTAAGATGGCTTGCCGGATACAGATATGTGCTCACCCCAACAATGGTAAACATGATAGGAGTAGCTTCAAGTAAAAGAAATAGCTAAACGTTTTAACGGCTGTTTAATGAAGAAAAGTGTCGGTTTCTTTCCGGGCAGAAATGATTAAAATATCTCCCTCAAGCAATTCTTTCTTTAAGAGCATATCTGCCTCTTTGTTTTTCTTTCTCGTCATTATATAGATAAGTGGTTTTAAAAAAGGCATCAGTAACGGATACTTTTTGGTGAACTTATTGCACGATATGGTTTTTATTTTAAACCCATATCGGTTTAAGATGTAGCTGAGCTCACCAAATGGGATGGGATTGATATGAAGCCCAAGGAGTTCACGCTGGTCTTGAGGCTGAGGAAAATGTTTAAAGTCAGTGAAGTGGCTTCTTAAAAGAAAATAAAGCCTTGATTTAATGTTCATGATATTGGGAGTGGTGATTACCAGATGACCGCCGATTTTCAGGACACGGGCGATTTCTCGAATGAGGAGATGAGGATTTTCTATGTGCTCTATTCCTTCTACGGATGTCACACAGTCAAATGTTTGGTCTTTATAGGGGAGATTACAGTTGAGATCCAGTCGATGGAAATTACCGCCCTCAATACGATAATTATCGCTGTCATAGTCACCGCAAAATATTTCAAAATCCTCTTTCTTCAATCTTTCAGCCAGTGCCCCCTGCCCGCACGGAATGTCCAACACACGACCCTTAGGTAAAGCAGAGGTGATCTTTATCACCTTATCATGAACAAAAGCGGCGGTCATTGCCATTGCTTCATCGGTGTTTTGTTGACGGTTCCTGTATTTATTTTTTTTCATGAAGCTGTACCTTTTAAAAATTTTATCTATGGTTTTTCATAAATGGAGAACACCTCATCACCACGTCGGCTAATAAAAGACAAAAAAACATAAATTTGGGCGAGAAGTTTATAAAATTTTCGTTTATTGTGCGGCTTACCTTGATTATCGGTAAGATAGTCTAAACTTTTAAGTATTA
>JAXHVO010000063.1 GCA_034189135.1 Thermodesulfobacteriota bacterium
AATGGATTTGGTCGCAGAACAGTAATTTTAACACAATAATACCCCTTAAGGGGTTATCAGTATCGATGCCCTTATAGGGCTTTATGCAAGCCTCCGGCTGGGCCGGAGGTCATGACTTTTTTAGCTCTATCCTTTTCTGCTTCTTTTATATTAAACTGCAGGCTATAGATAGTATAATATCCATTCCACCCTTTGGTGAAACGCAGCTTATTCATACCTGGTTTAAGATATTTTGTTTTTATTTTGACAGCATAACCAGCGGGGAGGCCTCCGTCAGGAAGTTGATGTACAGCCCAGATATTATTATTTACTCTGAGATCGACCAAATATGAACCACCGTCTCCTTCAATAATCAGTGGCATCTTTGCATATTTTCTTAATACTTCGGCTGAGATGTGAACATTTATGGTCAGTGGATTGGGCCCACCTAACTTATACTTGTTCAATTTAAGCGGCTTGGTGAAATCTTTCCATTCAAAAGCTTTAGCCAAACAATCATGCGTTGTAAAAAAAGAAAGAAGTAAGACCAGTAAACAAAAAAAGATCAGCTTTTTATTTTTGGGCATGCGGAAAGTCCTCCATAGAACCAGCGTTAGTTAACAAAATGAAATTAATATATAAATATCAAGGACGGGGTTTATTGTCAACGTCGATCTTTTAAGACACCAAATGAAAAAATCGTGCTTTAACCTTTATTTTTACTCAATATTGCTGTATGTATGGTGGCCAAGCGTGTTTCGATTTTAAAGTCCGCACGAAAGGAGCCGATTATGAATCCCGAAATGTTTAGGGAATATGATATACGGGGAATTGCGGGAAAAGACATGACTGACGAGGATGTGTTTTTAATCGGAAAGGGTGTGGGAACTTTTCTGGTACAGCACGGCCGCTCAACGCTCAATGTGGGGCGGGATTGCAGACTGACTTCCGATGTGTATTCTGAAAAAATAATTCAAGGACTGATGTCTACCGGATGTAAGGTCACCGATATCGGTGTATGCCCCACACCGGTTTTTTATTATTCCATCAAACACCTCAACAAACAAGGCGGTGTGATGGTAACGGCCAGCCATAATCCCGGGGAGTATAACGGGTTTAAGCTGTGTATCGATTTAGACTCCATTCACGGCAATGATATTCAAAAAATTCTTAGCATCATTAAGGAACAATCATTTGCTAAAGGAAAAGGATCTCGAGATAAAACGGATGTCATCTCCGGGTATATTGATTTTATGAAAACCCACATTAAACTGTCCAAACCACTAAAAGTCGGTGTGGATGCCGGCAATGGCACCGCCGGTGTGGTTGCCCTGCCGATTATAAAAAAACTTGGATGCCAAGTCCATGATATCTACTGTGATATGGACGGCACCTTCCCCAATCACGAGGCAGATCCCACCGTAATAAAAAATATGCGGGATCTGATTGCCCTGGTTAAACAAAACCGGTTGGATCTTGGGGTGGGATACGATGGCGATGGTGACCGTATCGGTGTGGTTGATGAAAAAGGAAATATCGTTTATGGCGACAGACTGATGATCCTATTTTCCAGGGAGATTTTGTCGAGAAAACCGGGAGCGACATTTATATCTGAAGTAAAATGCTCTAAAACTTTGTATGATGACATCGAAAAAAATGGGGGTCGGGCCATCATGTACAAAACCGGCCATTCTTTGATCAAGAAAAAGATGAAGGAAGAAAAAGCCGAACTTGCAGGTGAAATGAGCGGACATGTGTTTTTTGCCGACCGTTACTTTGGCTATGATGATGCCACCTACGCATCCTGCAGGCTTCTTGAAATACTGTCCAATACCAATAAAAAATTATCCGAGCTTCTGGCTGACGTTCCCAAAACCTATTCCACTCCTGAAATACGCGTGGAATGTGCGGATCATATAAAATTTAAGGTGGTTGGACAGGTAACCGACTATTTTAAACAACATTATGAAGTAATTGATATTGACGGTGCAAGAGTTTTGTTTGACGATGGCTGGGGTCTGGTGCGGGCATCCAACACCCAGCCTGCCCTTGTACTCCGTTTTGAAGCCATGTCGGAAAACAGGCTGGATGAGATAAAAGAACTGGTTGAGGCAAACCTTGCCAACATAAGGGATTCAATAGTAACATAGTATTCTAACTCAAGTTTTTTACCCTTTATTTACAGCGGTGCTTTGAACTCTTAATGAATTGATTTATATCTGATTTTATATCTTTCACAGAGTCAGATCAATACTATGGCAACAGAGGAATTCGAAGCTTGAGTTAAAAATAGTCTATAAAATGCGAAACAGAAATTAAGGGAGTTATAAATATGTTTGGGATTGGTATGCCGGAGTTGATTTTGATTCTGGCGATTGCGCTTATTGTAATTGGTCCAAAAAAGCTTCCGGGTCTGGCAAAATCCCTTGGACGTGCCATGCGGGAATTTAAAAGGGCCACCAGTGAATTTAAAGAATCGATAGAAATCGACGATGAAGTCAAAGAACTAAAGGACGTTAAAAGATCATTTGATGATTTGTCTGACGAAATCAGGGAAAATATGGATGTCACCAAAGAACTCGGCGATCTAAACCATCACCCAGAGGAGACAAACAATATTGAAACTGAAATAAAAGACGAAGGTGAGGATTCAACCCTTCCTGGACGCTCTGAAGACGAAGAAAGTGAGATAAAAAAAGATGACTGAGGAAGGAAAGCTCCCCTTTACCGGCCACCTGGATGAACTGAGAAAGCGCCTGATTAACATCTTTATCGCCGTCGGCATTGGTTTTGTTGCCTCTTATGCCTTTAAGGAAAAGTTGTTTGACATTCTGGTCCACCCCCTTGTAACCGTAATGAAACCCGGAGACACACTGATTTTTACCGGTCTTCCCGAAGCTTTTTTTACCTACTTAAAGGTGGCTTTTTTGTCCGGGATTATGCTTGCAGCGCCAGTCATCATTTATCAATTCTGGATGTTCGTTGCTCCGGGGCTTTATGAAAAGGAAAGACGAATACTTATTCCTATAGTTTTTCTTTCATCTGTATTTTTTATCGGTGGATCGCTGTTCGGCTATTTCATCGTTTTTCCCTGGGGCTTTAAATTCTTCCTAGGATTTGCCACCGAAACCATCCGACCCCTTCCATCCATGAAAGAATATTTAAGTTTTTCCGCCAAGCTGTTGCTTGCGTTCGGTCTTGTTTTTGAACTCCCTCTGATCCTGACATTTCTCGCCAGGCTTGGCCTGGTTTCCGTCGATTTTTTAAAGAAACACAGAAAGTATGCCCTTCTGCTATTCTTTGCAGGTGCAGCGATATTAACCCCGCCTGATGTGGTGACCCAGATTATGATGGCCCTGCCTCTGATGATTTTGTATGAAATCAGCATCATCGGTGCCAGAATTTTTGGTAAAAAGAAGCCCGAAGAGGTTAAAGAGAAAGATGCAGAAGACACAAAGACAGAAGGGGAAGGATAAAAAAAATACCCGGTAATACATGCTGCATAATGATAACATATGAGCTGCGCCTAACGACTACTGCTTCAGGAGCAGGGTTCTTTTCATGTTTTCCACTCGATAATCCCGGGTTTGAAGAATGCCTCTCATATCTGCATTCCCATCCCAATGATGAATTCATGCACAAACATCTGCTTTCAATCATCCGTTCTTTCAGCAAAGAAGCCCTATCCAAGATGATTGAAAAATCAAAACAAAACGACAAGATCATGGCCGCCCTCGTATTTGAAGCATGCCTTGTTTATGAAAAATTCTTCCATTTAAGGAACCAATTTAGTCCGGTTGAAAAAAAGCAATTGCTTGCATACACCCCGCTTATATTCATGAAGTCCCAGCAGCAAAACGACCAGACCCTTCATTCTAAATGGAACCGACTTTTTGATGCAAATATTTTGGCACATCACCCTTTGCCCTCCCCTAAAAAAGTTGGATTGCAACTGCCCTTTTCCCAAAAGGCTCTTTCCAGCACAACGCATGACAATGTTAGTATTAATGAACTTTACCAAACCATGTCCGTAAAAACACCTCCGGGAAATGCAGCCTTACCTTCTGCTGAAGAAACAGCCAGACATGCCATTGAAAAACTATCAACCGCCGACCTGCTCGCAGGAGCCGAAATGCGACATCAGTCTTCTTTAAGCCCATACGCATTGTTAAGAAATTGGCATGTAAAACTTTCGGTCAAAAACAGACGACACCATTTTTCCCTGTCAGGAATACAAACCGCTTATGGCAAGGGGTTTTCTCTGTGGGCGGCCAGGGCTTCTTATGCCATGGAAATTGTTGAGCGATGTTCATCATTTACAAATGTCGGTGCCGCCGGTGCCCTTGGATATATCACGGATTATCCTTTGATATTTGCCGGCTTTGATGAACTACAAAAAAGAGATATGACTGTGTTGAACCCCAACGCTTTAAATCTAGAAGTACCCTATCATAACGAACCATTGCACTGGCTTGAATGTCAACGGTATAGTGGTGGTAAGTACGAGCCCGTCCTCATTCCGGCGCAAAGCGTATTTTTATTCAGCAACCTTGATGAAATGAATCTTTTCAGCGGGCTCGGGTCAACCGGTTTTGCTTCAGGGAACAGTATTGAACAGGCAAAAATCAATGCCCTGCTGGAAATGATCGAAAGGGATGCAGAGGCCACCACCCCGTATGATCCGTCTGGTTGCTTTAAAATTGAAACAGATGACCCACAGCTGGCAACCCTTTTGTCCGATTACCATGCAAAGGGAATTGAAGTGCGGTTTCAGGATATTACCTCTTCATTGGGGGTCCCCTGCTATAAATGCTTTGTAGTCATGCAGGATAAATCGGTGGTGAAGGGAACCGGTGCACATTTAAATGGTAAACAAGCACTGTTATCCGCAATGGCGGAAACGCCCTACCCGTATCCTATTGGGCCACCATCCGGATCAGGCCCTGATCATCTTCCTGTACGAAACCTGGAAATTCTTCCTGATTATTCTTTGGGGAGCGTAACTGCGGACTTAAAATTTATCGAAACCCTTCTTGCAGGGCATGGCTATTTTCCGGTTTATATTGATCTGACCAGGCAAGATCTTTTAATTCCGGTAATACGGGTTTTGCTGCCCGGAATGGAACTGATGGCCGATTTTGACTGCTTCTCCCGGGTCAGTCCACGGCTTTTCAACAATTATGTTCAAATGTTTTAGAAGGTTATACTACAGCCCGGTTATAAAAAATATGTATAAAAAAAAGACGATTGTCGTTGACACGAAGTGTTTTCCTTGATAAATTGTCGAAAAACTGGTGAGCAAAATAATAGCGAAAGGAAAGGAGGCAAGAGAGAATCATGCAAAAAAAGCTATTTGTCATAGCAGTGATTGTCGGAATTTCAGCGCTGTTTATCACAGCCGGTATTTATGCTGGAACCAAAGCTCCCGATGTGATCAAAATGGAAAACAAGGCCTATAAGAAGCATAAAAAAGGGATCATCATGTTTTCCCATAAGAAACACATCGATGAATACAAGGCCGGTTGCGGGGAATGTCACCACGATGACAAAGGTAAACCCCTTAACAATTTAAAGGACGGCGACAACGTCCAAAGCTGTATAGAATGTCACAAGAAACCCGGGGAAAGACCCAAGGGGAAAGGAGCCCCCAAGCTTTCAAAAAAACAACGCCTGGATTACCATGCCGAGGCGCTGCACTACAACTGTAAGGGTTGCCATAAGAAATTTAATAAAAAGACCAAAACCAAAAAGGCACCCACCACCTGTACAAAGTGCCATCCCAAGAAAAAGAAATAGTAAGTTTTTTACTACATTAAAAACAGGGCGACCGTTTAATAAACGGCTCGCCCTGTTTTATTTAATCAAACAACTTCTCAAATACAACACCTGCCCAGGCCTGCTCAACTTCTTTCCATCTGCACAAAAAGGCTTTTTCCCGGTAAATATCCAGCAAATTCGCCAGTTCATCCGTTTTTATGCCGGATAGTACAAGAATTCCTTTTTTATGTATGATATCGTACAGATGAGGCAGCAGCCGTTTTAGGGTGGGATAACGAAGGTTGGCCGTGACCATGGAAAATACCCTTCCTATTTTTTCCACCGCCAGATCGCAGATATCAATTCTGTGCTCCAGGCCATTGATTTTAATGTTTTCCCTGGCTTCGGATATGGCACAGGGGTCTAAATCTATTCCCGTTCCTTTCTTAATTCCCATACGCACCGCTGCAATGGCCAGTATCCCTGATCCTGTACCGACATCGAGCAAACAGGTGTTTTTGTTTTTTTTAAAATAACCCTGCTTTTTTAAAGCATAATCGATCCCCTTTACTGCAAGGCGTGTGGTGGGATGCTGGCCGGCCCCGAATGAGGCGCCCTGGGAAAGGTTGATCACCACATCACCCGAATTTGCTGCAAAAGAAATTTCAGGCGGCTTTATGATTACGTGGTTTGAGATTCGAACCGGTCGGTGAAAGGATTTTTCCACAAAGGTGCAGCCGTATTGATTGGTATAGGTAAGTTCTCCTCGGGCAATCAGGTCCTTAATAACCGATTTTACCTGTTTTTTCCCCAGGGCAAACTTTTTAACGGCTGTTTTTTCCAATTTAAGGGGGGTTAATTTGATTGGTGAATGTGAAACAACTTCAAGGATGGTTTTTCTGATGATATTATCAGCAGACATTTTTAAAGGATATCAGGAAAAATAGTAAGCGTTGGACGGAATGTCGAAATTAAAAAATTAAAATCGGAAATATGGCCTTCATACTTTTAGGATTTAGGGAATACCTTCAATTTTAGCATCGTTCTTCAACTTTTGTTCCACTGATCAACTTCGTGCCTCATCACTTGATTATTTTTTTGCAAGTTTGCCGGCATTCGGCCTGTAAAATAGTTCGACCTCTTCCCAATTTCTATTGTTCAATTTCAAATTTCAATCCGCAAACAGCGACACAGTTATTTGGTGTCTTCCTGATTTGGCGTTTTTGCCATCAGTTCTTTGTATTGTATCGCATTGCGCACCATAGCTTCGGCCCAGGAGGGTGTGCCTAAAGCGTGTATATGAATATAGGTGGCCAGAACATTTTTATAGCAAATCCCATCTTTTTGGTTGATGAACCCGGTTCCCCTTCTAATGGAGAACGCAAGGTCACTTTCCTTTCCTCCCCATTTTAATACGGATGAGTAGTGAAATTCATGGCCCTTGATTTCGCTACCTATCTCAAAATAAGGGTTTTCTCTCACCACGGAAACAACCGTGTATCCATGGCCTTTCGGTTTTTTTGAAAAGCTGTAGCTAACCGGGAAAATGCCGACCATGGGGTATGATTTTTCCTTAAGTACCAGTTCTTCACCCAGATACATCAACCCGCCGCATTCGGCATATATGGGAAGACCGTTGTCCGCCATTGCTTTCAACTGTTTTTTAAATTCCTTATTTTCTGCCAGCCTTTCTGCATGGGTTTCAGGAAATCCGCCTCCGATATAAAGGGCGTCAATAGAAGGAATGGTTTTGTTTCCCAGGGGGCTTATAAATACAAGTTTTGCCCCTTTTAAACCAAGCGCTTCAAAATTATCCGGGTAATAGAACTGAAAGGCTGAATCCTTAATAATACCGATGGTCGGAGACGGGTGGCTTTTACCGCTCTTTTGATTTTGTTGCTCGTATCCCTCATGGCGAACGTTGATATTTGGCGGTGGGACGCTTTCTTCCGCAGTCCTGACTTTAGGCGGTTCCTTGATGCCATCTTGTTTGGGTTTGCCGGCGATTTTCTTTATATAATCAAGGTCAAGATATTTTAAAGCAACCTGGGATATGGCTTCAATGGATTTTTTTGCCCAGTGATGTTCAGGTGTGGGCACAAGGCCCATATGCCGCTCGGGAAAATTCTGGTCCCCCAGTTTCGGTACCGCACCAAGCACAGGAACACCACAAAAATGCTCAATACTTTTTCTCAGAATGGTTTCATGACGCAACCCTGCGACCCGGTTTAAAATAACCCCTTTTATTTTAACACCCGGATCAAACTGGATACATCCGGATACAACTGCAGCCATGGTCCGTGTGGTCTTGGTTGCATTTATACAGAGAATAACCGGCAGGTTTAAAAGTTTGGCGAGCTCTGCGGTACTGGTCGTTCCTTCAAGATCTATCCCATCGTAAAGCCCACGGTTTCCTTCTATAACCGCAATATCATCCGGAAAGGTATGTGACAGAAATGAGTAAAGAACGGCCTCTTTTTCTATAAGAAAGGTGTCCAGATTATAGCAGGGCCGGCCTGCCGCAAGGCCAAGCCAGCCCGCATCGATATAATCAGGACCTTTTTTAAAAGGTGCAATAGTCTGTCCCAAATTCTTCAGCGCAGAAATAATTCCGACCGAGAAAATGGTTTTTCCCGAACCCCCTCGCAGAGCAGCGATAACTAGTCCGGGATTATCAATATTTTTCTGCAGTAGGGAAATCTGTTTCAAAAATTAAAATTGCCAGGAATACCGGTCGGCAGATAGATTTTAATCCTCATCTTCTGCATGGGCCTGCTTACCGGTACCTTTCAGTCCATACATTGAGGTACTTCCACTTGACCAGTACTCAAGAACTTCTTCTGAAACCATCTGGTTAATCAGTTTTTTAGCAAGCCTGGGTTTTAAATCGAGTATTTTGGCAAGATCGTTAAAGTAAAATTTCGATTTCATCTTCTGTTTCTTGGTGAGTCCAGCAACTATTTTTTCTTTTGCCTCTTCATATTCCATAACTGAGTGCCTTTTTTAAGAATGCAGGGAACACGGTTGTGTCCCCTGCAGATTAATAGATTTAGAATTTAAATTGCGATGTCTGTCGCCATGTAAAGTAAGCCGGATCACGGAAATCATCGATTAGATGATGGGTAAATTCAAGCTCACATTTTTCAAAGAATCTTTCCCATCCGATCCTTTCAGCCCATTCACCGAGACGCTCATACTTGTGTGCGTCTTTTGCATACGCCTCAACAATTCTCTTGATGGTGGCTGTCATGGTTGGCCATCGAGGAGTTTCGTTGGGAATAAAAGCGACCACGACCTTGGAAAACTTGGGCGGGCTGATTCTGTTGGAAACCTTACCCCCAG
>JAXHVO010000064.1 GCA_034189135.1 Thermodesulfobacteriota bacterium
AAAGTCATCGAATTGACAAAGAACAATGAAACTGAATTACTTTATCGTAACATTTGTACTACTCTAAACGAAAATGAATTTAAAAAAGCAGCATAAGTTTTCGCTCAATTGGGGTTATACTTTTGCATTTACCTCTCAAGGTGTGGCAGTAACATAAAAAGGGATAAACACGCTTAAAATTAGCGGCCTTTCGACCAAAGATAAAAACTATCCTTATTACCAGCAATTCTCTTATATTACCGTTGGAAAGCCTGCCGGCAAAGCAAAGGCATTGTTGGATTTCTTATCGTCTGAAAAAGGCAAAGCGATTATAAAAAAAGAGGGTATTTGTACATCCTGCGTGGATTAATGTCTTAACAGGGGAATGAGAAAATATTTCTCACCTTTAGACAAAGGGGGGAGCGCGAAAGACACATAGGCATAAGTAAAAAAAATGATACATCTTTGTCCCTTCTCTCCTTGCCCTTTCTATTGCTGCATGTGTATCTTTTTGCCTTGGCTATCGTTTGTAAAGCCCGTATAGATCGGTTTCACCAGTTCTTTTTCCTTATCATAACAGACCAGACCGCAGTACAGACAGCGACAGGCTTCCAGTTTGGCTTTCTCAGCTGATATAGACCCCTTTACCTCCTCAGTGAAAGATTGAATGCGCAGGTCTACCGGGACTTCACTAATCTGAACTCTCGGTATGTGATCGGTGACTTTTACATCTTTTAGTATACTTTCAGGGAGGATCTTGTTCTGTAAATTTTCCGGCACCGGTATGCTGCCCTGGGTTAAATAAAAATGGATGGAACGAGCAGCGCGACGTCCTCCACCCACAGCCATGACCACCCATGCGCGTCCGGTATGAAGATCTCCCGCAGTAAAGATATTCTTTACAGAGGTCTGCATGGTATCCCTGTCAGCCGCAAGATTATTCTCTTTGGTTAGTTCGAATATAACCTTTTGGTTATGGTCCTGCAGACAGGAGAGGTCCGGCTGGCGATCTATGGCCGCAATAACCATGTCTGCATCTATGAGAGTCTCTGAATTCGGTATGGCTGCAACCTTGCTCTTGCCTGGTTTACCTGTTTCCTCAAGTTCCATCCGGGTATACTCCAGATGCGTGACATTGCCGTTTGTGTCAGAAATCACCTTGTTATGTTTCGTTAAAAAAAGAAACTGGACTCCCTCCTCCATAGCTCTGTCCACATCTTTTCTATTGGCTGACATATCCTTTTTGATACATGGGCATATAACGGTTACAGATTTTGCACCCAGACGAATTGAGCTTCTCGCACAATCCGCGGCTGTATTGCTCTCACCGATAATAACTACCCGCTGGTTGGCAAGTGTTTTGATTTTTACTCCCACGGATGTTAAAAAATCCACACTGCCGATTACTCCATTTTCATTTTCTCCGGGAATTCCAAGGGGTGGCACCGTCCATGCACCGATTCCAAGAAAAACGGCTTTAAACCCATCATCTTCCAAGCTCTTCAAGCTAAAATCCTTTCCAAGCTTTACACCCATTTTCGTTTTTATACCCAGTTTTAAAATTCCTTCGATTTCCCAGTCAAGAATATCATTCGGCATTCGGTATTGGGGAATTCCGTATCTTAGCATTCCTCCCAGTTCAGCCATGGATTCAAATATTACCGGATGATGCCCGAGCCTTCTTAAAAAATAGGCGCAGGACAATCCTGCCGGTCCTCCGCCAACAACTGCCACTTTACGGCCGGTATCCGGTGCGCAGGTTATTGGAATACGGTTCCCTGAATTCATCTCCCATTCACCCAAGTAACGTTGCAGACGGTTGATGGCCACGCCGTGATCTGCAATATTTCTGCGACATATATTTTCACAAGGATGGAGGCAGACCCTGCCGCATGCAAGGGGAAAAGGGTTGCGTTCTTTAATGGTCAATAGGGCCCCTGGTAAATCGCCTTCTCGAATCTTACGGATATACAGGGGGACATTTATTTGTGCAGGACATCTCTGTACACACGGTGCCAGGCAGTCACCTTCTTCATTAAAATGAAGCAACCTTTCGGTCATTGAAACAATGGAAATTACTTTGCGGGGGCAGACATCTGCACAACGTCCGCAGCCCTTGCATTTGTTTGGATTGACTATCGGAAGATTATCCGGTCCCATGTGAATGGCCTCAAATGGGCAGACCTTGACACATGAACCCAGGCCTAAACATCCCAAGGTGCACTGTTTATGGCCGTCATAGAGCATCGCCTCCGCTTTGCAATCTTGCACCCCTTCATAAAGATAGAGTTTGTCGGCTCGTTTTCCACCAATACATTTGATGGCAGCAATTCGGGGCTCCTTATACTCTACCTCCAAGCCCATTACTTCAGCGACCATCCGGTTTGTATCCATTCCTCCTGCAATGCACACATCTGGCGGAGCTTTGCCTTCAACAATTGCTTTGGCTGCGGCAGAGCAGCCGGGAAGTCCGCATCCACCGCAATTTGCACCGGGCAAAACCCTTTCAACCTCCCGTATGCGAGGATCTTCTTTTACATACAACAGTCTTGAAGCAACAGATAAAATCACCGCAGCAGAAAATCCCAGGCCTAAAAGCAAAAGAGCTGAAGAGGTTATCATTTGGTCACCAAATCTATAATTTTCATACCATTCCCACAAATGCAAAAAAGACCAGCGACATAAGTCCTGCTATTACCAGCGCAATTGGCGTTCCTTTGAATGCGTTCGGGATACGAGTGATTTCCAAGCGTTCGCGGATTAATGAAAGAATTACCAGAGCAAGCATGAAGCCGACCCCGGATGCCAGAGCAAACACCATTGATTTTAAAAAGCTAAATTCCTTTCGCTGACAAATAATTGCTATTCCGAGTACCGCACAATTTGTGGTTATAAGCGGCAGGAAAATACCCAAAGCTTCATACAAGGGCGGAATAGATTTTTTTAAAAACATTTCCACAAACTGTACTAACGTTGCGATAACCATGATAAACACAATGGTCTGTGTAAAAATAAGCCCGGATGGTTCAAGGATGTACTTTTGTATCGGCCAGGTAATTGCCGTTGCCATCACGGAAACAAATACCACAGCAGTTCCCATACCTATGGACAGGTCAACCGATTTTGAAGTGCCTAAAAAAGGACAATTTCCCAGGTATTGGGCCAAAACAATATTATTTATAAAAATAGCTGCGATAATAAGTGTAAAATAATCTGTCATGACTAAAACCTTTTGCTCTGCCATGTATTAATAAAATTCATGGCTGCAAGACATACTGCTAAGCATATAAACGCTCCGGGGGCCTCCACCATAAATGTGAAGGGTTTAAAATACACCCACATCAAGGGCCTGCCGAAAATAGTTCCGTAACCAAACACTTCCCGGACACCGCCCAGGAACGTCAGTGACATAGTAAATCCCAATCCCATCCCTAGAGCATCAGCAACAGACAGGTGAACCGGATTTCTTGAGGCAAAAGCCTCAGCCCGGCCTAAAATAAGACAGTTGACCACAATGAGGGGTACAAAGATTCCCAGTTGCTGGTATAGAAAATAGGTAAAAGCCTGCATGAGCAGCTCAACGGTAACCACCAGGGATGCTGCAATAACAATAAAACAGACAATGCGAACCTTAGGAGGAATAATGTTGCGAACCAGTGAAATAATTAAATTTGACAAAGTCAGCACAAATATGACAGCGCAACCCATGCCAAAACCATTATACGCCGTCTTGGTCACTGCCAGGACAGGACACAGTCCTAGAACCAACCGAAACGGAGGCAGTTCCAGCCAGAGTCCTTTGGAAAATTCCTTCCATGTGCGATTCATTTTGATCTTCCTTTTTTCATATGTTTCCAAGACATAAGAATTTCAGGCTTGATGGTTGTATAAATATTTGCCGATTTTTGAACGGCATCTACTGCACCCTTTGATGAAAATGTTGCCCCGGAAACTGCGTCAATATTACCCTTTTGTGATTTAAGTGCCAGATTGCTCAAAGGATGTCCGAAAAATTGTGCGGTAAAATCGTCTTTACCAATGCATGTGCCGATGCCGGGGGTTTCTTTCATGGTGGTAATTTTGATACCGGTTAATTGGTCCTTTTTTAAATCAAAGCCCACCATCACGCCGATGTCGCCGCCGTATCCTTTTCCGAATCCCTCTATGGCGACTCCTGTCAGACAACCTTTGCTGATAGCAGGAAAGACGGTGACCCGGGTATCTGTTTTGCCGACGTCAAATTGTTGTCTGTCAGCAATGGGATTATTATCAAAATTCTTTAAAACATTTTTAAGGGCCGGTCCTTGGACATATATCAGCACCTGCTCTTCAATACGGCTGAGAGTGGCCTGTTTAACGGTGCCCAAAAGAAGCCCGGCAACTAAACAAATCGCTGAAAGTACTACTACCATTTTAAAAATTTCGCGCATGACTTATTACTTTTTTTGAAAAGGCTTCGGGCGAATACGATCGAAAATCGGAGTTAACAGATTTGCAAGTAATATGGCAAAAGGGACCCCGTCAGGATAAACACTGTAAACCCGAATGATTATTACTAAAATACCTCCAGTAAATCCATAAAGGACCATAGGTAGATGCCCGACCGGCGAGGAAGCGGAATCAGTAGCCAGAAAAAAGGCCCCGAAAATCACACTTCCGGTAATAAGATGAAAAAATGGGTCTGCATACCTGGTGTGGTCTATGAAAAAATAAAGCGAGGCGGTAATACAGACTCCAGCGAGAAAGGCCAATGGAATATGAGGGCGGATGTGTTTTCGTAGTATTAAATATAGACCTCCCAGAAGAACAGCGGGCAGTTGCACGGCACCCAAACCGCCAACCTGCTTTCCTAAAAACAGATCCAGGTAATTAAATCCGGAAGCGGCTTCCGGGCCATAAAGCTTGAGCCGACTTAAAGGATATAAATATTCTGTGTCGAGCATGGACAAATCCATATCCATGAGATATTTCCATGAAATTTTGCAAACCACCCATGCGACAAGGGGGGCGCACAGGGGACTTGCACCGGGCCCGCCAAAAAGGATCCTGCCAAGTATGATGCTTAAACTGCTTCCGACAGTTACCAGCCACCATGGAGCCGATGCAGGCAAGAGAAATGCAAATAAAAGCCCTGTCAGAAGAGAACTGTAGTCATCGATGGTTATATTCAGGCCAGTGATTTTTAGACATAGTGCCTCTGTGACAACTGCTACCACACATGAAAGAGCCATAATCCTTAAGGCTTCGATGCCGAATTGTAAAATGGCCATTAATACTACCGGTGAAAGCGCCAGGATGGTTTCTATCATCAGTCCTGAAACACTTCGACCACAATGCCAGTGCGGGGGGGCAGAAACAGTTAAAATAGGTTCGCTGATAAAAGGTTTTTTTATTTGACTTGCCATATAAGCCACCTCGTTAATCTTGTTCAGATAAAATCCGAACAGCGAATTTTTGACCGAAAACAATGGGTTTCGGTCGAACACTATTTATGTTCCATCATCCTTACTTTTTTGCTGAGTAAAAAGTTCATCTTTAGCCAGGAGAATATACTGTAATACCGGTCGTCTTGCCGGACAGAAATAGGTGCACAGCCCGCACTCAAAACAGGATTCTATGCCATACTTTATCGTTTTTTCAAACAGTCCGAACTCTGCCATACGGCTGATGATGTTCGGCATGATACGAGACGGACAGTGGAGTACACATTCGCCGCAGTTTAAACAGGGTGCGTCGGTAACCGCTGAAAAGGTTCCTTGAGGAATGACTGAAATTCCATAAGCATCCTTATCCACTCCCTGATCCAGACTGTAAACCGCACTTCCTCGAAAGGGTCCCCCCAGGATAACTCGATCCCCCGGCTGGACACTGATGCCTGCATATCCCAATATCATCCGAATAGGGGTACCGATCTTGACCCTGTAATTGACTTTTCCTATCGTTATAATAGTTTCAGTAAGGGGCAAGCCGGTTTGGAGGACTTTCCCCATAGAATATAATTGTGGTATGGGTACAATCGCAACGTTTTCAGGCTGATCGAAACCGGTGACTGATTTAACGACAACACGGTTAAGACTGTTGGGATAAACCGTTTTGATGTGAAAGGTCACGCATCCGGACAGATAGGCCGTACTTCGTCCGGGGACTGCAAGTATAGCAGAAGAAGGAGAAATAAGTTTTCGTACCAATTCAAGACCCCGTTCAAGAGTCTCTTGATGGTCACGTAAAAGTTGGTCATAAACACTGATGCCGGGCTCGGGATTAAACCCGTTGATGATGAGCGTTTTTGACCGGTTAAGGTTTCTAGTATTAACGCCGAGGCCCTTTAAAATTCGAACAAGTTCTTTGCCTGGTTCAATTGCCGATATATCGACAGGCTTGGGCTGTAAATTTCCGCTGTCTGTTTTTAAGGAGATGGATGAAGGTGTAACACCGGTTACCTTACCTGAAACCGGTGCATGAATATCCCCCACATCATCTACCGGATGTTTAGCGATCACTGTCCCTTGAAGTACTTTTTTTTTCCTCTGTACTACGGGAGTATGCCCGATCAAAGGTACATGTACTTCATCTGGAGAGGGTATATCCTGAATGGTCTCCGTAAATGGGGTGATAAGAGAAGTAGTCGGCTTATTCATTGTGTTTCACTTAAAATGACATTTATTGCAGCTGCTTTCACCAAAGGGGCCTTTTCCCAGCTTTTGATGACAGCTTAAGCATTTTTTATGAAAAGCATCTTTTCTTGCCGGTATCAGTTGATTGATTTTGTTGCCCTGGTGGCAGTTTAGACAGCGAGTGTAATCTCCTTTACCTTTCTTCATATCTTTTTGGGAATGACAATCGGAGCAACCGCTGAAACCCTTGTCAAAAATATCTTCATGGCATTTTTTGCAGCAATCATGGGTTGCATCATGCAAATTGGGCATATCCTCACTTCCGTCAGTTAAGTGACAGGATATGCATGCCCTGGGTTCAGGCTCAATGTCAGGTTCATGATGACAATCTGTGCAATCATCGGTATAACTCTTATGGTTGGAGTGTTTGAATCTTGTTTTAATAAATTCCACGTGATGACATCTGACGCATGCCTTTTTTTCAGCAAAAAAACTTCTATGATTTTCCATATACTGCCGGTTAAAAGCGACAGGGTGACACAACCCGCATGAAATGTAATCGGTCTGGTCACCACTTTTATCATGATGACAGGTAACACAGGAAATTTGATAATCACCATAATGGGCAACATGTGGAAAAACCGCCTTCCCCCCGCAATCATCAATGAGAATTCTCAACGATCTTTCCCTGTCACCGGCAGGGCGTAAATATCCCACCATGGCAATAAGCGCCAATATAATGAGGATAAGAGAAATTGTGTGGTATCGTTTAGGCAAAAAGTGGTTTCCTGTTTTATTCATTTTATTTTGCGGAAAATAGGGCTTTAATTTTTTAACAGCAAAGGGTGTGCCAGCGGCACTTGAATTTAATTGATAATGATTACAAATAATTAAAAAATAGTTTGGGGGGGCAATATGATTAACTGTCAAGAAATTTTACAATTTGTAAACCCAAAAAGTTTTTATACGAGGAAATCGGAAACGGGTAATCAGGAAAAGGGCATCTCATGCAACTAAATTGCAATAAGAAATTATAGCCGAATTCTATAAACGAGGAATGGAGCCACTATAATCGGGCATTATTTGCTGTTATGAAAAGAAATATCAGCAACTAGTAATCCTCTTGACAAAACAAGTTTCATGCAATATAGTTGCATTATATTGCTTTTATCTTTAGAAAGCCAACAGCTCAAGTGGATGCCAGGGCCTACCAAAGGAGAAAAGATGCGAAACGCATTGGCAATTATATTTCTTTTCGTTTTAAGTATGATTTTCGGGAAAATCGCTGTTGCGGAAGGGAAAATCGATGTATTTGTCAGCATTGTACCGCAGAAATATTTTGTGGAAAAAATTGGCGGGGCTCTGGTAAATGTTTCAGTGATGGTTCAACCCGGAGCCAGTCCGGCGACCTATGAGCCCAAACCGAGGCAGATGGTTGCCCTTTCCAACTCAAAAATTTATTTTGCCATTGGGGTGCCGTTTGAAAAGCGGTGGCTTAAAAAGATTGCTGCGGCTAACTCCAAAATGCTCATCGTCCATACCCAGGAAGGCGTTGAGAAAAAATCCATGAAAGCGAATAAGTCGAAAGGAATCAAGGACCCTCATATCTGGCTTTCTCCTCCTCTGGTGATAATTCAGGCCCGAAACATGTTTAATGCTCTTGTCGCCATCGACCCGGATAGAAAACATGTGTATGAGGCAGGTTACCAAAAATTTGTTATTGAAATTGAAAACCTGGATGCTGAGTTAAAAGGAATTTTCAACGGAAAAGGAAAAGGGTTGGAGTTTATAGTATTTCATCCTTCATGGGGATACTTTGCCAATGCATATGGTTTAACGCAGATACCGGTTGAAGTTGAGGGGAAGGATCCAAAACCTGCCGATCTTCAACGACTGATAAAATACGCCAAAAATCGTGGTATAAAGGTAATTTTTGTTCAGCCCCAGTTTTCGGTTACAAATGCGAAGGTTATTGCCCAGGCAATAGGCGGGCAAATCTCTTTTGCCGACCCCCTTGCATTAAACTGGACGGATAATCTGCGCCAAATTGCCGCTAAATTTAAAGCAACTTTAAGATAAAATTTTATGGACCAATCGGTAATAGATATTAAAAATTTATGGTTTTCCTTTAATGGAGAACCTGTTTTGCAGAACGTTAACTTTACCCTTTATCATAAAGAATTTCTGGCCATGATTGGACCCAACGGAGGGGGAAAGACGACCCTGCTGAAACTGATCCTTGGGCTTTTAAAGGCCAACCGGGGTGAAATCCGGGTATTGGGGAAAAATCCCAGGCAGGCAGCTCACCGCATTGGCTATGTCCCACAGGACGTCCATCTTAATAAAGATTTTCCCATATCAGCCCTTGATGTCGTGCTCATGGGGAGGTTAAGATCAGGTATATACTGGCCACACCACAAAAGGGATGACCGGATTACCGCCCAAGCCGCTCTGGAAAAAGTAGAAATGGCACCATTTAGAAATCGTCATATTGGTGATCTTTCAGGTGGTCAACGACAGAGGGTTTTTATTGCCAGAGCTTTGGTTGCAGAGCCTGAAGTACTCATTTTAGATGAACCGACGGCCAGTGTTGATGCAAAAGGACAGGCTAAGATTTACCAAATTTTGGAAAAGCTCAACGAAAAAGTAACCATCCTGGTGGTAAGCCATGATCTTCTGGCGCTTTCCAGTTATATTAAATCAGTTGCATGTGTCAATCGCCATGTCCATTTCCACGGGGCTGCCGAAGTCACCGAGGAAATGCTGGAGATGGCGTACCAGTGTCCGGTGGAACTCATTGCTCATGGGCTGCCGCACCGGGTTTTACGTACACATGATGAGAGTTGATATATGTTTGAAGCACTTCAGTTTGAGTTTATGAGAAATGCATTGACGGCCGGTCTTCTTACCAGCGTTATCTGTGGTATTATCGGAACCTATGTCGTTGTTAACAGAATTGCTTTTCTTGCCGGCGGTATCGCCCATTCCGCTTATGGTGGAATTGGTCTCGCCTTTTTCCTGGGGTTGCCATATATCGTCGGCACAGTGGGCTTCACTCTTTTTGCGGCTCTGATAATGGCGGCTGTCACCCTGAAAGACAGGAACAGAGCGGATACTTTTATTGGGGTACTGTGGGCCGGGGGAATGGCGTTTGGAGTACTCCTGTTGGATTTAACCCCAGGATATAATGTCGATTTAATGAGCTATCTTTTTGGCAGTATTTTGGCTGTTCCGAAGTCGGATCTCTGGCAGATGCTGGTGATATGCTTAAGTGTTGGTCTCATTGTACTATTTTTCTACAACGATTTTCTCGCCATGTCTTATGATGAGGAGTTCGCCCGGCTTCGCGGAGTTCCGGTGAAAGGGCTGTATTTTCTTCTCATCGGGATGATTGCCCTTTCTATTGTGATGATTATTCGTGTGGTGGGACTTATTCTGGTTATTGCATTGCTGACCATTCCACCCTATGTTGCTGAGAAATATGTACAATCGCTCAGTATGATGATGCTTATTTCTACCTTGCTTTGCTGCATGTTCACTATGACCGGGCTATGGCTTTCGTACCTGTTTAATCTTACATCAGGATCAACCATTATCATGGTGGCGGTAGCGGCCTTTTTTATATCATTTTTAGTGCAGTATTTAAAAAACAAGCGTTTATATTCAAAGGCTATTGTCGATTAATGGTTTAATCTATGCAGGCCGCATTGATCGTCTTTTCATGTATCGGTTTAACTGAGATGATAGGGGGCGCCTAACACAACGATCTCATTTGTTAATTATTGTAACGGGCCAATAGGCGATTCCCCGGGCGAACCTTAGGTTTCATGCTTCGTTGTGCCCAGTCGGACATGAAAATTTATGAAAAACAGTATAAACGACTTCACCACTTATCCAATTAAAGAGATCTGTAAAAGGAAACCATGTGTTATCAATGCAACTATACACATCTTCTTGAAAAATCCGGTTTGGGCGTCACCCCGAACCGATTGAAAGTGCTGGAAGTGATAGGAAACAACAATTATCCGTTAAAGCCTGGTGAGATTATTGATATATTAAGCCGTAATACTGATATCAATCGTGTGACGGTTTATCGAATCCTTGATCTTTTAGTACAAAAAAAACTTGTTGATCGAATAAGCAGCGGGGGGCGTTCGTTTTATTATGGCCTGGCTCCAAACGAGTATCATCAGCCACACCCGCATTTCTATTGCAGAAAATGCGGCAGCATGGAGTGTTTAAATCCGGAAAGTTTGCATCTGGACATTAAACCGTTAAACAGAACTTTCCCGGGAGTGATTGATAATATTCAAGTTCGCCTGGATGGAATCTGTAAAAACTGTCTGAAAAAGGAAAAAAATAAAATGAGTCGCAACGCAGGGCTTTAAATTTGGACCATCTGTCTTAGCAGTTTCAGGTTTATCTCATCCCAATCTTTATCTGTGCTTCCCTTTGGCGTTTCAATGATTTTCGGAATATGGAAAAATTTCTCATCGTTCATAATATACTTAAACGCTTCCAAGCCGATATGACCGGAACCGATTTGTTCATGTCGGTCAACCCTTGATCCCAGTTCTTTTTTTGAATCATTAAGATGGATAAGACATAGACGGTCAAGACCGATGATAGAATTAAAATCAGCCATGGTTTCTCGATAATGTTTCATGGTTCTGATGTCATAGCCGGCAGTAAAGATGTGACAAGTATCGAGGCATATCCCAGGATTTATTTTGTTTTCAACTTTGCTGATAATGGATGCGAGCTGTTCAAAGGTATGCCCCACACTGGAACCTTGTCCTGCAGTGGTTTCCAGCAGAAGACGGGTGTTAATTTGAGGAATTTTTTCAACCAGTTCTCCAAATAGTTTATTGATGCTTTCAGCAATTCGTAAGATTCCCTCTTTTTCACCGGTTCCCATATGAGACCCGGGATGAAGCACAACATAGGGGATGTGCAGGCAGGATGATCTGATAAGTTCCTGGGTCAGCGCATTGCAGGACATTTTATGCTTTTTCTTGTCCGGTGTCGCCAGATTGATAAGATAAGACGTGTGAGAGGCCACCTCGCTTATCTTCGTTTCCGACTTGGCATACTTAAAACGATCAATCTCCTTTTGGGTAACCACTCTTTCTTTCCAGCTGTTGGCGTTTTTGGTAAATATCTGAAGCGCATTGCAACCATACCGTTTGGCCTCATACAAGGATTGGTCCAGGCCTTTTGCAATGGAGAAATGAGCCCCCAGCAGGCAGGAAGGTTTTCGGTTTTTAAATTTATTCCTGTGCATATTATAGTAATTCTCAAAAATATGTTCCGTTTTAAATGAGGAAACTGTCTGAGTGTATTAGAAATCGTTAACAAAGAACTTAACTGCAATATGGCTAATTTATTGTAGTAGTTGTCATACTGAAATTACTTATTATAAAGATAG